>JBGUBD010000003.1:300000-500788 GCA_041821185.1 Phycisphaerales bacterium AB-hyl4
TAATCAACGGCAGCAACGTGTCAATCAACCCCGCCATTCGAAACAGCAGGAACAGCGGAATCATGGTCACCTGCGGCGGCAGAAGCATCGTTGCCATCATGACCGCAAATAGCGGCCCCCTGCCGCGAAAACGAAACCGCGCAAAGCCGAACCCTACCAGGCTCGACGAAATCACCTGCCCGACAATGCAGCAGAACGTCACGACGATCGTGTTCGCCGCCGCGTTGGCGAAATTCATCTTCCGCATCGCGCTGGGGTAGTTCTCCCAACGCGGCTGCTCAGGAAGCAGTGCAGGCGGCGCCTGCATCGCCTCCGCTTCAGTCTTCAGACTGTTGCTGACCATCCAGAAGAACGGTGCGAGCATCAGCAGACTGCCCATCACCAGCAGGCTGTAAACCAGCAGCCGGTGCCGCCCTTTACTCGACAATTTCCATCGATTTCGTTCAGGCGATGGACGCGACGGCGGCGCAGGCCCCAGACCGACCACGGCGCTCGGCGGCGCGGCGGTCGGCCCCGTCTGTCCAGGCGGATGCGGAGGTGTCTGTGTCGTGCTGTTCATTGTCTTTTCACGTTACAACGCGGCCACGTCGGCTAACGCATGCTTTCGTAATAGACCCACCGCCGAGACCAGTAAAACAACGCCATCGTCAACCCCCCAAGGAAAATAAACAGCACCCACGCCAGTGCACTGGCATACCCCATGTTGTGCAGTTCAAACGCTTGCTGATATAGGTTGAGCACGTAAAAACGTGTCGCATCCCCAGGCCCGCCGCCGGTCATCACGTACGCATGCGTAAACACCTGGAACGAGCCGATCAACCCCATCACCAGGTTGAAAAAGATCAGCGGCGAAAGCATCGGCAGCGTCACCGCAAAGAACTGCCGAATCGGCGACGCGCCATCCACCCGCGCCGCCTCATACAGCGACATCGGAATGCTCTTCAGTCCCGCAAGGTAGATAATCATCGCACCGCCGACCCCCCAGAGGCTCATCAGCACGAACGCGGGCACGGCCCACACCTCCGCGTCCACCCCGAACCAGTCCGGCGGTCGCAAGCCGACCACTCCCAGCGCGGGTGATAGCAGGTTGTTAAGCAGCCCATATTCCGTATTGAATATCCACAACCACAGCGTCGCCAACGCCACACCTGTCACAACCGACGGCACGAAATAAATCGTTCGAAACACCGCTATCCCCGGTACGTTCTGGTGCATCAACAACGCCACCGCCAGCGCAAGCACCTGGCCTACGGGAACGACCAGAAACGTGAAGTACAGCGTCACCCACACCGACGTGACAAACGTGCCATCAAACCCAACCATGTGTCGAAAATTGTCCAGCCCCACAAAGCGCGCCGTCTCCAGCGGCGCAAGCGCGCTCCACTGCGTGAACGACAACATCGCTGCAACGAGCACCGGCCCCACAGTCAGCAGTACGAATCCTGCGATCCAGGGCATGACGAACATGTAGCCCGCCCGCTCTTCACGCCACGCGATCGAGGTCGGCCGCGTGCGATACAGATAACCCACGACCAGCACCGCCCCAACCACGCCCGCGACGCCAAACACCCAACCCAGCGTGGTCCAAGGCATCAACGGGTGATCGCGCTGACGCAAGGGCGATGCGAGTTCGCGATCCCACCGCTCCGCCACCGCTGCCGCTGCCTGTGCGGGCGTTGTCCGTCCGAGTTGAAGCGATTCACTCATTCGGCTTTCGAGAATTTGCTCGAACTGACGCTGCGGCGGATTCTGCATCAGCCGACCGTGCGACAGCGCGTCCAGAAACGCAGCCGTATTGCTCGGCTGCTGCCCGTCATCCAGAAACGCATCGCTCTCCGCCAGCGATTGCAACGCCGGAATCGCCAACCCCAACTCCGCGTTCAACGCCTGCCCTTCCGGGCCGCTGAGATAACGAATGAACTCAAACGCTTCTTCAGGATGTTCCGTCTGCGCCGCGGCCACCCACGCCACGGTGAAAATAATGGACGCCTCCGATGTCTCATGGGGCATCGGCACGACGTCCCAATCGAAACTACTAATCGCACGATATCGCGGCGTCATCCATCGGCCGAGCGGGCCGATTGCTCCTACGCGACCGGAGTAAAACAACTCCCCGCCATCCTGCGCCACCCCCGTCGCATTGAACACGCTCCGCTGCTCGAATCGCGTTCGGCGAACCATCTCCAACGCACTTTGAACCCCAGGCTCATGCAGCCGCAGGTCGTGGAAGTCGATGCGACCTTCGTCGTCCGTACCGAAAAATTCGCCGCCATAGCTCCACACGATGTTTCGCAGCAAGCCCGCTGTGACGAGCACGCCGCCGTAGATCCGATCGCCAGGCGTGGACAGTTCTGCGATCTGCTGCATCGCCTGTTCGTATTCGTCCCACGTCCATCCGTCGTACGGCACAGGCAGGCCGGCACGCTCGAACAAATCGAGGTTGACATACATCACCGTCGTCGAAAAGTCCTTTGGCAGGCCAAACAACGGCCCCGTACCGATCTGATGGCCGTCATAGCGAAACGCATCGAGCAACTGCGGATAGAAATCATCGACCCATTCCCCACCCGGCCGATTGCGTTCACGCTCGACAAAATCATCAATCGGCAGCAGCAACTCGTGCTCAGCGAATTGCGGAAGGTAGTTGTAGTTCAGGTAGAACACGTCCGGCGGAGCATCGCCGGCGAACATCGTCTGGAGTTTCGTGTAATAGTCCGGCGCACTGATTGGCCGGATGCGAATGTGCGGATGCTCCGCCTCAAAACGGTCCAGCAGTCGACGCAACACCTCAGCTTCTTCCGAACCGCTGTAGTGAAGCACGGTGAGCACAACCGTGCCCGCCGGTTCGGTCAGCCCCCAGTCCCGTGCAGTGCGTACGCCCACGTGGACGAACGCCCACACGGTGATCAAAACCGCTAAAACACCGAGCCCGTATCGACATGCCTGCAAAATTCGCATGAACAAACACCATCGCCCGACCACTCGCCAGCTACGCCATGGCACGCAACGCAACGTCTGCCCGGCTCCGGCCGCGTGAAGGCGTTGGCCGGCGGTCAGGCCAGCCAACGCAAGAAACAATTCTACCCACTACGCCGTCGTCCGCCGTCGCATCATGACGCCAAACGCGCCCAATGAGAGCAGCGCGAGCGAAGTCGGCTCGGGAACAAGGTGCACGTAAGCCTTCTCGGCACGGAAAGCGCCCGTCAACACCGTGTCGCCATGCACAGAAATCGCGGTCCCCAACCGATCATTTGCGACCAGGTCGTCAGGCACGACCTTGGCAAGTTCATTCCAGTCTCCTGCCGAGTCGCGCTGGAACAGATAAATCGCACCCGAATTCGTGCCGGCGGCGTCCGTGCGTTTCGCGCCGACGCTGATGATGTCGCCGTGGATATCAACGGAGTATGCGAAGTGGCCTCCCACCTCCCAGTCAGAGGCGAACAGTTGTGCGGTTTCTGACCACTCGTTCCCGTCGCGATCAAACACGTAGACCGAACCGCGCTCAAAGTCGCCGTCATCCTCCGTGCCATGACGGAACGCTCCGACGACGGCCGTGTCGCCGCTGATCGCCATGTCGTGGCCGAACGATTCGTTGGCTTGCGGGTTATTCGGAGCAAGTTCGCCCGCTTCCGTCCAATCACCATCCTCGTAATGGAAGGCGAAAACCTTACCGTTGCTACCCGACCCGCCCCACCGGTTTGTGCCTACCAGGGCGACGTCGCCATCCAGCGCACTCTTCATGCCCAGCCACGAGTTGGCGGCATGCTCGGCCGGAGCGAGCATGGCCTGCTCAACCCACTGGCTGCTCACTTCATCATATTCGTAAACATACGCAGCACCGGAATTCGTCTCGTCGCCGGCGTTGGTCAAACGAGCGCCAATCACCGCACGGTCACCTTGGATTGCAACGGAACTGCCGAACTGGTCGCCCTGAGCCACGTTCGCAGGGGCGAGGATCTGCGTTTCACTCCATATCCCGCCGTTGTTTTGAAAGATGTACGCCTGGCCGGACTGCCCGCCAGCCGCACCGTCGGCTCGCAGAGCCCCGACGATGGCGGTGTTGCCATATATATCCACCGACCCACCGAACTCGTTGCCACCGGTCATATCAGAAGCGGTCAATTCCCCGGCCTGCGACCATACGCCATTTGCATCACGGCCGAAGACATACGCCGCCCCCGCCACGGCATCGGGGTTACCAGCGACGTTGGGGTAACGAAACGCGCCAACGATGGCCGAGTCACCCCACAGCCCCGTGCTGAAACCGAACCAGTCCGGCCCCGCCGGGTCCTCTGCAGCAAGCGTTGCTTGCTCTTCAATGTTCTGTGCGACGGCTGGGACGCCTCCGCCTGCCAGCACCAGTCCGCCCAGTACGGCCAACCATGAGGATCGCCTCACGGACACCCCCTCGACACGACGTTCATCGGTTCCGCTTTGCCTTACGCTTGGCATGTTCCAATCCTTTCCTCTTCGTTAGAAACCACAGGCCCTCACTCAACTCCGAGTTTCAGACGACGACGCGACGCCTGGACATGATTTGTTAAGCAGCGAAGAGAGACGTCAGACTTGTACTTCACACCTTCAGAACCTTCGCCTTACGTCGAATCCAAAAGCAACCAAGCAGGCCGGCGAGAAAAACAGTCATTTACTAACAGAACATGAAATAAATGATAGATCGCCTTCAATTGGCAATATAGCATGGCGGGGATGTAACTCAAGACTTTACCAAAGTGAAATTTTTCCTCCGGAGACAAGGGTGCTTCGTAAATTACTTATATAAAATCTCTTATGGCCACATAAAATTAGGGGTTCGGCGGGATTAATTTCTGACTGGTCGTCAGTAAACTGTGGGCGATTCAAGCATTTTCGATCCGACGCAGCCCGCTGGGGTTGATTCGGGATTTCTATTGAACTTAATTAACGATTCGTTAATATATGGAGTGTTCGGCAGGACGTTGTGCACCAGGTGGTCGACGCGTTTCAGGGTTGTTGCCGCCACGAACAAGCTGACCGATCTTTAAGCGGTGAAAGGTTCTGGATATGGCGGCCTCCCAGCTATCTCGTCGCGAAGCATTGAAGCTCGCTACTGCCACAACAGCAGCGTTTTGCGGTAGCGCGACCATCGGAATCAATCACAACACGGTGCATGCCGCGAGCTCGCGCCGACGTCGACGACCGCGCAACATCATCTTCATGGTCAGCGATGGCATGAGTATGAGCGTGCCCACCCTCACTGACAGCTTTGCCCGAATCGTTCGCGGCAGCGATCAGCAATCCCATTGGACCGCGCTCATGACGGATATCGAGGCTGTGCATGGCCTCGAACAGACGTTCTCCCTCAACTCGCTGGTCACCGACTCTGCCGCGGCGGCCTCCGCATGGGGCTCTGGTTCACACGTGGCCAACGGAGCAGTCAACATGCTGCCCGATGGCACGAAACTCACACCTATCGTAGAACTCGTGAAGCAGAGCGGTCGAAAAGTTGGCCTCGTTACAACGACGCGGGTTACCCACGCCACGCCCGCCGGCTTCGCCGCCATCGAAACCCGACGCACGCATGAGGACGAGATCGCTCCGCAGTACCGTGACGTGGTCGACGTGCTCCTCGGCGGCGGCCTCGCACAGTTCGATCCCAAACAGCGCGAAGACAAACGCGATCTGCTGAACAATTACAAACAAAGCGGCTACAGCTTCTGGAGTCACCGCGACCAACTCCTCAGCGACGAACGGCCGAAACGTGTACTCGGCCTTTTCGCCGACAACTTCCTCCCCTACACACTCGACCAGGCGCAATCCGCTGAAGACATCGCCAATATCCCCACGCTCGCGGAAATGACAGCCAAGGCCATCCAGATTCTCAACGCACATGCCGACGGCTTCCTTGTTCAGATCGAGGGCGGACGCGTTGATCATGCGGCCCACGGGAACGACGCCGGCGCAATGTTCTGGGATCAGCTCGCTTTCGACGATGCGATCGGTGTCGCACTGAACTTTGCCCGCCAGCGCGACGACACACTCGTCATCATCACTTCAGACCATGGCACGGCGAACCCCGCCCTGAACGGTTGGGGCTCGGGCTACATCGACAGCAACGAGCACTTCGCTCGACTCGCCAATGTGACCGGCTCATTCAACACCATTGTGCAGCGCATCCACGATGAGGCAGGCGAAGGCGATCCCGACGCCGATCTCGTTGCGGACGTTGTCAAAACGTATATCGATATGGACGTGTCCACCGAGCATGCACAAAGCCTCGCGAACACGATCGCGACCGGTGAGCGTCCGGAAGCGATCAATCAACAAATGACACACCCAGGCGGCGTGCTTGGACAGATCGTGGGCAATCACACCGGCATTCACTTCACCGGGCACACCCACACCGCGGACCATGTGATCTGCTCGGCCTACGGACCCGGCTCCGAGCGTTTCGCCGGCCTTCGGCCGAACACGGATGACTTTCGACAGATCATGGACCTGTTTGAAATCGATTACCAGAACCCCAGTCGTTCGCCGAACGAACCGTGGCGTCAATCTCTGTCGTTCGCGCCACGGCGAACCAAAATCTTCAGTGAACTATCGACGTAACCGGAGAAATCGCAGTGCCCCGTCATATAGGTATCGGTGTAATCGGATGTGGTGCCCGGATTCGCACCGTGCTTCGCCACACCCTCCAAGGTCATCCCGAGTTGCGCGTCGTCGCCGGCTGTGATCCACGGCCGGACAGCGTCGAGGCGCTTCGCGAAGCGTTCGCCGACGAACTCACCGTCTACGACGACTACCATCAACTCGTTCAGGACCCGAACGTGCAATGGGTGTTCGTCGGCTCGTGGAACATTCAGCATCACGACCACATTCTGGCTGCACTTGGAACAGGCTGCCATGTGTTCGCTGAAAAGCCGATAGCCACGACGATCGACGATTGTCTGAATATCTACACCGCCCAGCAGCGGACGAGTGCAATGTTTGTCATCGGCTTCACCCTGCGTTATTCGCCCCACTACCGCCGTGTTGTGGATCTTATCCGCAATGGTGCAATCGGTGAGATCGTCAGTATTGAAGCCAACGAAACGTTGCCACTCGATCATGGTGGCTTCATCATGGCCGACTGGCGTCGCTCGACCATGGACAGTGGTGGTCACATGTTGGAGAAATGCTGTCACGATATTGATGTGCTCAACTGGATCGTGCAAAGCCGTGCACGCCGCGTCGCATCGTTTGGCGGCAACACGGTCTTTCGTCCGGAAAACGAGCCTTTCCTCGAGCACATGGGCACGAATGACGAGCAGGCGTCGGTCTATCTCAGCCGACCGCTACATAACCCTGCCAATCCATTCAGCGGCAACCATGATATCGTTGACCATCAGGTCGCCATCATCGAGTTCGAGAATAACGTCCGTGCTACGTTCCACACCAACATCCACAGCGACCTTGCTGAGCGACGCACCTACATCTGCGGCACGAAGGGCAGTCTGCGGGCCAACGTGCTCACGGGTTCGATCGAACTGCGTCGCCACGGCCTCGGCCACACCGTTGAGCAGCATGGTACGGGAACGAACGGCGGCCACGCCGTAAGCGATGTCGTGCTCGGCGAAGAACTCGCCAACTGTATGCTCGAGCAAACCCCACCCGCGACCGACATGGAAGACGCCGTGACCTCCGCCATCACCTGCTTGTCAATCGATCAAGCCATGCACGAACGCACCTTGATCGACCTTCATCCGCATTGGAAACAGATGGCGATGGGTCGAAAGCGCGTGCACGAACAACTCGCACATCCCCCCGCTGCGACCAGCCCGCGCCATGCACAGCGATAGAGCGGAGTCAGCTCAAATGTAGCGTTTAGCCCCGCCGCCTACGGCGGCCCCGGAAACGCCTCCGCGTGGCCGCGAGGGCTAAACATGGCGTACGCACGGTCACACCCGCGCCGTCCCTGTCGCCACGGCTCCCGGTCCGCTGCCGCGAAACAGCGATGTGGGTTGATTCGTTTCGCGTGTGTACTGCTGTCGCAGTTCGTCGATCTTCGCGAGCACGTCATCCGTCTCGCGCACGAGCATCACCGCCGTGCCCCCATCGCCAGCGCCGGTAATTCTCGCGCCGTATACGCCGCCAGCCGGGCCGATCGCCCGCGCCATCTCTACAAGACGATCGGTCATCGAATGCCCAAGCCGAGCGTATTCACCATAGCTCGCGTGACTGGCATACATCAGTTCACCTGCCCGGGTCATCAACGTCTCGGTATCACATGGCTGCTCACTCGCCGACGATGTTGCTGCCGACGTTGCACCACTTAGCCATTGCTTCAACAGTCCAACGATGCCAGGCGATGCCGCGTTCACGTGTCTCGACGTTACAGCCTGATCATAGGTCGGCTGCTCGCCGCCGCATCGCCGCACCAGGTCGATGAACTGCCGCCCTCGCTCCGCCTCCAGCACATGATGCGTTGCCGCCGCTCGCACGTGATACATTTTCTCCGGCGACACCGCTGTGACTGTGTCGTTCGTTGCCCCGTGTCGCTTAAGGAACACCTCGCCGAGCATCGTTTCGGGCAACTCCGCCCGCCATGTGCTGATGAAGCGCTCCGGATCAACGTTGGCCAGGTAACCGCGTGTATGGTCTTCATCCGGATCGAGTTGACTGAGCAGCTTCTGTGCGATGAACGCGGCGACGCGCGTGTCGACATACGAATCGCCCTTGACGTCATGCGTCACGCCGCTGTGCACGCCGACAAAGGTATAGCCCGTCGGCACGGGCAACGCCGTGTCGATCACCCGCGCCGGACGTCCCGATTCGTCCGGCTGACAAAGCAGTACGAACAACGCGTCGGCCTGGCCGAGCACAGCGGTCGCCTGATCCATGATGCCGCACGGCGCACCAACCACATGGTTCTCCACCGCCTGACACCCTGCTGCAAGGTCCATCGGCGTCAACGTCGCGCCGAGCACCGACAGCATCGCGGTCATGCTCGCCACCTCGATGGCAGCGCTGCTCGCAACCCCGCCGCCCAAAGGTACATCGCTGTCGATCGCAAGTGTGACGCCATGCCGCAACTGCCCGATCGCCCGGTCTTGGGTCCGGGCCTGTTGCTGGAGCAGCCACCACACACAGCCAAGCGGGTAGCGCGCCCATCCGTCGGCGTCGTCGCACGCTCGACGAACCGCCAACGGATCAGGGTCGAGCAATCGCTCTACCGGTAGCCGCACTTCGCGCTGCGCCTGCGCGCTGCGGCAAACCACCTGGTCGTCATAGCGCAACTGCACCGCCGTCGCCGCTGCCACCGCCAACGGCAGTTCGCACACCACCGCTCCGCTGTAGTCGGCAATGCCCCCCATCACATCCAGGCGACCCGGCGCTCGCGCGACGTGCACAGGTCGGCCGGACTCGAACAAGTTCGCCTGCGCCGCGGCATCAAGCAGCCGACGCGTCGGCTGCATCGTCAACACCGATGACGACGTGCCCCCCGGCGCTTCGGGGAATGCGGCCACTTCACTTGATGCTGCGATTTTTCGCGATTGACGGCTCACCCTGCTCTCCCGTCTGCGACATGGCCTCAACACCTCTGTCGAGACATCAGCACTTCACGCACTGAATTCGTAGGGCAGGGCTTGCCCTGCCGCTGCTTGGACGAAACCATGGCAGGGCAAGCCCTGCCCTACATGGCGACAGCCTTACGGCATCAAATGCGATTGCCTGCTCGCCCATCGGCCACAACACAACTCGCACCAACTCACTCACACCGGCAACATCGCACGCTGCCGCAGCATGTGGTCGGCCAACACCATCGCCACCATCGCTTCGCCCATCGGCACGAAACGCGGCAGCAGGCAGGGGTCGTGTCGCCCCTTGGTCGCAATGGTCGTCACTTCACCCTGCCGGGTCACCGTCGGCTGATCCTGCGGCAGGCTGCTCGTGGGCTTGATCGCACAGCGCAGCACGATCGGCATGCCGGAACTGATCCCGCCGAGCATCCCGCCGTGGCGGTTCGTCTTCGTTTTAATATTTGGGCTTTGAACCTCACCGTTACCGGGCACGAAGATGTCGTTGTTCTCGCTGCCGCGCAGCGTTGCAACGTCAAAGCCCGCGCCGTACTCAACGCCGAGCACCGCCGGCAGACTGAACATCGCCTTGCCCAGATCAGCTTTGAGCTTGTCGAAGACCGGCTCACCCCAGCCGGCCGGCACGCCCGTGGCGACCAGTTCCGCCACGCCGCCGATCGAGTCACGCTCGCTGCGCAACCGCTCGATCAGCTCGATCATCCGCTCCGCCACATTCGCATCGGGACAGCGGACAATGTTCGACTCCACCTGCTCCAACGTGATCGCTGCGGGCTCGGGCACGTCCGCGACCAGCTCGCCGACCTGTTTGACATAGCCGACGATTTTGACGCCGACGGTGCCGAGCAACTTCTTGGCGATCGCGCCCGCCGCCACGCGAGCGGTCGTCTCGCGGGCGCTGCTGCGGCCGCCGCCTCGGTAGTCGCGAAAGCCATACTTCGCATCGAATGTATAGTCCGCATGACCGGGGCGGTACTTGTCTTTGATGTCAGCGTAATCGCGTGATCGCTGGTCGGCGTTGCGAATGAGAATGGCGATCGACGTGCCCGTCGTCTTGCCTTCGAACACGCCGGCGAGAATCTCCGGCTCGTCGGCCTCGTTGCGTTGCGTGACGATCTTGCTCTGCCCCGGCCGCCTGCGGGCAAGGTCGGGCTTCAGATCGTCTACCGATAACGGTAACCCCGGCGGCACGCCATCGACGATGACGACATTACCAGGGCCGTGGCTTTCGCCAGCGGTCGTGATGCGGAACATTTGGCCGAAGGTGTTACCGGGCATAGACCGGTATTGTAGCGTGCCGCGCAAAATACGGCTCGGGCAGTGACCGCCCTACTTCTCGGTCAATTCCGCTGGGCCTTCTGCGCGATCGCGATATCCTTGCTCACCAGTCGGGTCTTGAGCACGAGCAGCGCCGCTTCGAGTTGCGGGTCGAGCCCGCGTGCGAGGATCTCCGACGCCACCGCCGGTATCTCTTCCCCGTTAGCCACCTCGACTTCTTCATCACGCAGCACGTCGACCTTCTGTCGAAACTCCAGCGACTCGCTGACCTGGCTATCGGTCATCGACACGATCAGGTCCGGCTCGATGCCCCAAGTCTTCGCGTCGGGCTGGCGGTCGATGATTCGCCCCTTGGGCAACTGGTAATACTGGGTGGTGAGTTTGAGCACGGCCTCGCCGCGATTCAGCCGGAACGGGTCCTGCACCGAGCCTTTCCCGAAGCTGCGCGTGCCGACGATGGTCGCCCGGCCGTAGTCCTGCAACACGCCGGCGACAATCTCCGATGCGCTCGCCGAACCCTGATTGATCAGCACCACCACGGGTATGCTGTCGCTGATGCTGGTCACATGCCGCCTCGCTCGGCTTTCGCTCGTGCGTCGGCCGTCCGCGTTCACTGTCGAAACAATCGTGCCGTTGGACACGAAGCGGTCGGCAATGTCGATCGCCGAGTTCAGCAGCCCGCCGGGATTGAAACGCATGTCCAGAATCAATCCGTTCAACGGGCCTTCCGCCTCCATCTGTGCGATCGCGGCGTCCATATCGTCCGCGGTCTGCGGGATGAACTGCGACAGTCGCAGGTAACCGATACGGCTATCGGGATCGATGAGATAATCCCAAGACCCGTCGGCCTGATGCTGCCAACCGCGGATCGACTCGATGATGATCTCCGCTCGTCGAATCGACAGCTCGATCAGATCCGCCTCGCCTGCGCGTTCGAGGCTGAGCTTCACTTCCGTATTCTCCGGGCCGCTGATCTCACGCACCGCTCGGTCCAGATCCCATCGCGACGCGTCCCGTCCATCCACCTGGGCAATCACATCGCCCGCCTTCACGCCGGCCCGCTGCGCAGGGGTGTTCGCCAGCGGGCTGACCACCACCAGCCGACCGTCGCGACGCGAAAGCTGAATACCAACCCCGTAAAACCGGCCATGCAGGCTTCGGCTGAAACGCTCAGTCTCCTCCGGCCAAACGACCGACGAAAACTCGTCCAGCGTTTGAGTCGCGCCCTCAGTCATCTCATAAATCAGCACCGAGCGGGGCAGTTCCAACGACCGGTCGTTCATCACCATGATCCGGTCGATCATGCTGTCGACATCAAGGAAGTTCAGTTTCTTATTCGGCTCTTTCAGACTGGCGCTAAGCCGTTCGAGATCCCGACGAAACTGGTCCCGCTTCTGCTCATCGTTCAACGCGGCGAACGTGTCAGCCAGATCGTCCGTGTTAATCAGCACGAGCAGCGCATCCACCGCACCGATCATCAGCGGAACGTAGCCCTCACTGTTGACGTGACGGCGGGAAGCCTGGTGTAGCGTGGTTTGCAGGATCGACGCGTCCACTTCCTTCAGCCGATCTTCCCACGATTCCGACTCAAGGTCCGGAAGCTGATCCGCTTCGTCTTCAAGCAATTCATCCGCATCGCCGTCCTGATCCGCCTCTTCGCGGGAAGCGCGTCGTCGTTCCAAGCGAGCTTCATGTTGAGCCCGCAGCTTGTCCGGGGCATACACCTGAAGCACGCGCACATGCTTGCGGGCCATTCGGAGCGGATCGCGGTACGTGGCCCGGTCATCGTAGAGCAGGTCAAGCAGGCGATAGACGCTCATCGCCTCGACCCAGTCGCCTTCCTCTTCCGCGGCACGCGCCATCCGTTCGGCATGCTCGACGATCTCCCGCACCTCATCGCGGGCGAGATAGTCGTCTGCGTCGTCTGCCAGGCCGTGCGCTTCGATCGCGGCGATCAGGGCGTCTTCTGTTGCACCCTCGGCGAAGGCGTCTTTCGCGCGGGCGAAAGCGTCTTCAAACGCCTCCCGCCGTTCGCTGACGCGAACACCTTCATGCTCGCGGTGGCGTTCGAGATCGGCGATAAGGCTCTGGAGCTGGTTGTGCTCAAGCCCCGCAAAGTCGGTCTGCAACCGATCGAGCAGCGTGCTGAACTGACCCGCCTCGGCCAGATCGGACAGCTTGCTCACGTCCGTATTCGCACCGTTGGCCAGCACCGGCCCGGGGGCCACCACCGCCGTGACGAGGCATAGCGCAAAGGTCATCGCCAGCCGGGTGCCTTGGGTCCGCCAGGTGTGTTGCATCATGGTTGCCATATCCCGTGGATCAACAAAAAGAAAGCGGGGACAGGCCCTCCTCTGCCGGCCAGCCTGCACTGCAAGGCTGCCGACGCGCGTGAGCGTCTCCCCATCCACCACCGCCGGGCCTCCACCCACAGCGGCACGCATACCACTATAGGCACGAAAGCCTCGCGATTGAAGCCCCACCCGGGGACGACCTGAAGATTAACGGTCCCAGGCTCGGCTGTATTGCAGCACACAGGCCACCTCCGCCGCTTCGCGGCGTGGCAAACGATGGCGGCAAGGCGGTTTCAAGGCTGGAATCGGGTTTACGCCGACTCTTTCTTCTTCTCACGCAGCTCGGCCAGCGACTTGCCCTTGTCCACCGCCTCGGCGTCGATGACGTATCGGGCGCCGGCGTTGTCCAGGTCCGGCAGGTCGTACATCAGCTCCAGCATCAGCTCTTCCATCACGCTGCGGAGCGCACGAGCGCCCGTTTCGCGGCCGATGGCCTGCTTCGCAAGCTTGCGAAGAGCGGCGTCGGTAAATTCCAACTCCGCGCCTTCCATCGAGAAAAAGTGCTGAAACTGCCGAACGATCGCGTTCTTCGGCTCGGTGAGGATCTGCACCAGCGAGTCGACCGTCAACGGCTCGAGAGCGGTCGCCACGGGCAGTCGGCCGATCAGCTCGGGGATCATGCCGTACTCGGTCAGGTCCTCCGGCGTGACCTGCGAGATCACCGACGCGTTCCGCTGCGCCGGGTCTTCGTCCTGCTCGTGGGCGAAGCCGATCGCCTTTCGGCCGAGGCGCTTGCGGACGATGTCCTCAAGCCCCACGAACGTACCCGCACAGATAAACAGGATGTTGCTCGTGTCCACCTGGATGTACTGCTGCTCCGGATGCTTTCGGCCGCCCTGCGGGGGCACGTTCGCGACCGTGCCTTCAAGCATCTTCAACAGCGCCTGCTGCACACCTTCGCCGGACACGTCGCGGGTGATGCTGACGTTCTGGCTGGTCTTGCCGATCTTGTCGATTTCGTCGATGTAGATGATGCCGCGCTGGGCCTGCTCGAGGTCGTAGTCGGCGGCCTGGAGCAGCTTCAGCAGCAGGTTCTCAACGTCTTCACCCACGTAGCCGGCCTCGGTGAGCGTCGTGGCGTCGCCGATGGCGAACGGCACGTTCAGCGTGCGGGCGAGCGTGCGGGCGAGCAACGTCTTACCCGAGCCGGTGGGGCCGATGAGCAGAACATTGGATTTGTCCAGCTCGACGGTGCTGTCCTTTTCGGTCGCGCTGAGTCGCTTGTAGTGATTGTGCACCGCGACCGACAGCGACCGTTTCGCGTTCAACTGCCCGATCACGTACGCGTCGAGGAACTCCTTGAGCTGCCGCGGCGTGGGGATCGACCCGAACACCGGCCGCCCGGCGTTCACACGTCGACGTTCCTGGCGAAAAATATTCTGGCAAAGATCGGTGCAGTTCGCACAGATGTAGACATCGCTGGGGCCTTCGACCATCGGGCCCACTTCGCGCGAGGTCTTGCCGCAGAACGAGCAGGTGGTGATGCGTCGGCCCTTGAAACCGCCGCCCCCCTCCGAACCGCTGGCCTTCGGGCCGGTGTCCTGAGGGGTCTGCTTATCGTTGCCGCCGCCTGATCGTCCGCCACTCTTACTATTGGCCATGGGGAATCTCAAAATACCTGAATGATGACACGACGAGGCTCATGGGGAGGTCGCCGAATAGATAAATACGGTTACGCACCGCCTGTTAGCCCTTTGATCGTCCATCTGGGCACTTGCCTTGATGGGATCGGCTGGCGGGTTTTTCTGCCTGCCGACATCGGCGAGGCGCAAGGCCCATCATAACGCAATAACCCCCTTGAAGTCAGTCCCGAATCGGGTTACATCCTGCTTTTTTCAGTGGGTTTGCGTCAGGCAGGCTTATCGGAATCCGGCGAGGTGGAATCCGGCGGCAACGGGGGGCTTTCTCCCGTCTCCCCCTCCGCCCGCGAATCCGACTCAGCAGGCGGGGGTGGTGGGATTGCCCCGCTTTGAGGTTTTTGCCCCGGCGGTGCGGCAACCTGCCCGCTGCCTTCACCGCGGGCCTGGCCGATCATCGCCGAGCGGACGCGCTCAAATTCCTCGTCCGACAGCTCGCCAGCCGCATGCAACCGACGCATGTCCGACAGGGTAAACCCTGGCATTCGCGTCGGCTCATCCCGGCTGAGCATAAACCGCCGGATGACCAGCGCGATCGACACGAGCACGATCACCGCCACCGCCAGCGTCAGCACGGACCAGAAGATCCGCCCCGTGGGCCCGCCACCGTCCGCCTGCCCCAGCAGGGGCATCGGCAGCATGATGATCGCAACAGCTTGGCTCATCACGGCGCTCCACCGGCATCACAAATCCGCGCGACACAGCACTGAGGCGTCACACTACGTTAGGCCGACTCGACCTTCTCGTCGCTTTCGACGACCTTCGCCTGCTCGATGACCTTGTCCAGCGTCTTCTGCTCGCGGATCTGCATGTAGATCTGCTCCAGCTCGCCACGCTGAACCATATCCTGCCGCAGCTTCTCGGGGCGTCGGCCCTGCTGCATCGCCATCATCGCCACTCGGCCGTTGACCTCGTTCTCCGCGACCTCGATCTCCAGGTCCTTCGCCGCCTTGTCGATGATGAAAAACTGCTTGAGCTGACGCTTCGCTTCATCTTCCGAACCGGATCGCTGCTCGGCGATCTCCTGGTCCGCTTCCTGCTCGCTCTTGCCCTGATAGAGCAACTCCATCCGACGTCGGCTAAGCACCCGCTCCGTCTGTCGGCTGGTCAGGTCCTCAGGCAGTTCCATCTCAACCTGCTCCACAAGCTGATCAACCACCTGCTTGTGCATGTCGTCCGTCTGCTGCTGCTTGCGACGGCCCTCAAGCATCTCGCGGATGCGCGTCTTCATGTCGTCTTCCGACTCGACGCCCATCTGCTCGACAAGCTTCTCCACCGGCGCCGGCTCAACACGCTCAATCCGGTTGATCACCAGCTTGATCGTGATCGGCTGATCCTTGATCTTCTCGTTCTCGTGACCCTTCGGACCGGTCATCGAAATCTCATCGGTATCGCCAACCTTCTTGCCCGCCAGTCGTTTGCCCAGATCGTCCACCACGATGCCCGCGACGTGGCCCTTGAACTCGCGCGACTCGCCGGCGACCAGCACATACGCCTCCGCCTGATGCTCGATCACTTCGGCATCGTCGCCCGCGTTCTCACCCGCAAGCACCTTCACCTCGCACGCGAGGAAGTCGTCCGACTGCACTTCGCCGCCTTCGATCGGCTTCATGTCGCCGAAACGCTCGCGGAAGCGGTTGATTTCCTTGTCGATGTCTTCGTCCGTCACCTCGGCCGACCGCTTCTTCACTTCGAGCTTGTCCAACGCCGGCAGCTTGACCTCCGGCGTGATCTCGACTTCAACCTCGAACTTGAACGGCCCCGACTCGGGCAGCTTCAACTCTTCAATGTCTTTGATCTCCGGCTCGCCGAGCACGTCGATCTTTTCATCCTCCAACGCCTGCGTATAGCTTTCGCTGAGCAGTTGCCCCTTCACGTCATCGCGAATCGAATCGCCGAACCGGCGCTCGATCAGCCGACGCGGCGCACGCCCGCGACGAAAGCCCGGCAGCACCGCTTCATCACCAAGGTCGCCATACGCGCTCTCGATCTTTTCCTTGATTCGCGTTTCGGGCACTTCGATCACCAGCTTCTTGCGAGCCGGGCCGATGTTCTCCACCGTGACCGATTGCTCTGGACGTTCTTCGGTGGCTTCGGTGGCTTCGGTGGTGGTGGGGTCGTTTTTCGGGTCCTGGTCGGCCATGGCGCAAGGCTCCTGCTTTATCAGCGTGTCGATGATTGGTTGTGTAGGGTGCGGGCGTGGGAGGTGTAAGTTGGCTTTCCTGTTGACCCACGCCTGGCATCGCTCCCGCGGCAACGCCGGTACCTCAACAGGAAGCCCGACATTATCCCCGCTTTGACGACGTACGTCAATTCGCCTGAAACATTTAGCCGCGGTGCTCGCACCGCGCTCTTCGCCCCGCAGCCTCAACACCCGGGTCAAATCGCCACTCATCGCACGTCATTGACCGCTCATCAACGCCACCCAGTCCGCCATGCCCGCCGCCTCGATCAGCCCCCCGTCAAGCCGTGCCCGCGAGGGGTTCGCCTCACCGTCACGCACCTTCGGCAGCACCGCCAGCACCGGCGCGCCGGTCATCTTCGTCAGCCATCGGCGGTTCGTCGTGATCGCCGGATCGTCGTCGACCGCGTCCGGGTCATAGCCGTTGATGACCAGGCCAGCAACCACACAACCCGCTTCGCGCAGCAGTCGAACCGTCATCGCCGTGTGATTCAACGTGCCCAGCCCCGCTCGCGTCACCACCACCGTTGGCAGGCCCAGCGCTGAAATCAATTCCAGCACCGTACACTTCGGGTTGTCCGGGTCCAACGGCACGAGCAGACCGCCCACGCCTTCGACCAGCAGCGCGTCACTCGCATCGTCCAACGTATGCAACGCCCGCGCGAGCAAGGCCCAATCCACCTTCTTGCCTTTTTGCTCCGCCGCCACCGCAGGGGCCAACGGCGGCGCAAACCGGATGGGGTTAATCACGTCCAAAGGCAGCCGACAATCGGCGAAGTGCGCGAGCGCTTCGGCATCTTCATGCACAAGCCCTTCCCGCTCACGCCGACACCCGCTGCTGAACGGCTTGCACACCCCGACACGCCACCCCGGCCGCTGTTCGCGCAGCGCCGCAGCGATCGCACACGTCACCACCGTCTTGCCAACCCCCGTGTCGGTCCCGGTGACAAACAACCCCGGCGTCGTAAGTCGCGGCAGGCGATCGATCATGCGGCCATCCCACCCATGAATACACACAAACTAACAATAACGCCCCCCCACGCCCCCGTTAGCCGCGAAGCAAAGCGGAGCGCGATCCGCCGCTAAATCACAACCTCGCTCACTGCTCAAGCAACCGTTCGACAAAATTGATGTCGATGTCCGACTTCAAAAAGCTGCCATTGCGCATCAAGTCAGCGTGCAGCGAAATGGTTGTCTTGATCGGCGAGATTTCAAACTCAGCCAGCGCCCGCTTCAACGTTGCAATCGCCTCGTCACGCGTGGGCTTGTGCGCGATCAGCTTCGCGATCATCGAATCATAGTTCGGCGGCACGCGATAGCCGGTGTAACAATGCGAGTCCAATCGCACACCCAGGCCGCCCGGCGGCTCATAGCGTTCGAGCACACCCGGGCTCGGGCGGAAGCCGTTGTCCGGGTCTTCAGCGTTGATGCGCACTTCAATCGCGTGGCCGTTGCGCTTGATCTGCTTCTGCGTGAATGGCAGCTTTTCACCTGCCGCCACGCGAATCTGCGTCCGCACGATGTCCACGCCGGTGATCATCTCCGTCACCGGGTGTTCCACCTGCACGCGCGTGTTGACTTCCATCAGGTAGAAGTTCTTCTTGTCGTCCATGAGAAACTCGACCGTCCCGGCCGAGTAGTAATTCGCTGCCTTGCACAATCGAGTAGCCGCTTTGCACAGACGCTCGCGTTCGTCTTCCTTCAGCACGGGGCAGGGCGCTTCCTCAATGAGCTTCTGCTTACGCCGTTGCATCGTGCAGTCGCGTTCCCAAAGGTGCACGACATTGCCGTGCTGGTCGCCGATGATCTGCACCTCAACGTGGCGGGCCTTCTCGATAAACTTTTCGACATAGACCCCGCCGTCACCGAACGCGGCCTCTGCTTCGGTCATTGCTGCCTTCAGCCCCGACCGTAGCGACATGTCGTTATGAGCAACGCGCATCCCCCGCCCGCCGCCGCCGGCCGACGCCTTGATGATGACCGGGAAGCCGATCTCGTGAGCGACCTTCACCGCTTCGTCCTCGTCGTCGATCCGCCCCTTCGAGCCGGGCGACGTGGGCACCTTACTTCTGATCGCGAGCTGCTTGCACTGCACCTTGTCGCCGAGCGTCTGCATCGACTCGACACTGGGGCCGATGAACTCGATGTTGCACGAACGGCAGACCTCGGCGAAGTGCGCGTTCTCCGCCAGGAAGCCGTAGCCGGGGTGAATCGCGTCAACGTTGGCAACCTCGGCGGCGGCGATGATGCGCGAGATGTTCAGGTAACTTTCGCTGGCCTTCGCGGGCCCGATGCAGATCGCGCGGTCGGCGAGTTTGACGTGGCGCGAGTCGCGGTCGGCGGCAGAATACACCGCCACCGTCTCGATGCCCATCTCCCGCGCGGCACGAATGATCCGCACGGCGATCTCACCACGGTTGGCTATGAGGATGCGTGAAAACATGGCTTTTCTATCACGGAGCAAAAAAGTAACCGCGGATGAACGTCAGTAAACGCAGGTCAGAAAAACGGCGACTCTTATTCTGCGTTCATCCGCGTTCATCTGCGGCTTCAATCCGCTCGGGGCGCTGGTTTCAGTCCGGTTTGATTTCGAACAACGGTTGGTCAAACTCGACCGCCTGGCCGTTCTCCACGAGCACGCGTGTGATCGTGCCGCTGGCCTCAGCCTTGATCTCGTTGAATACCTTCATCGCTTCGATCAGGCACACCACCGTGTCGGGGCTGACCTTGTCACCCACCGACGCGTAAGGCTTGGCGTCCGGGCTGGCGGCTGAATAAAACGTGCCCACCATCGGGCTCTTGATTGCCACGCCGCCACTGGCCGTGCCTTCCGTCGCGGCCGGCTGTGCGGGCTCCGCCGTGACAGGTGCCGCCGGCGCGACAGGTGCGGGCGCAGCCGGCCCAGGTGCCGCGGCAGCTGGCGAAACGTAATGCACCTCCGGCGTTTCACCACGACGACGTAAACGAACCTTGTCCTGGTCACCTTCGATGTCCAGCTCGGTCAGGTCGTTGTCCGTCATCAACTTGACGAGCTGTTTCAGCGTCTTCAGGTCGATCATAATGCTTCATATCCGATATTGGTCACGTGCCATCCACCACGTCGACGGCCAACCAGCCCCTGCAGGCGATCGGCCTCAAAACCATCACCCCCATCACCCCCTGCCGACGTGGCAGCAAGAAACTATATGATTGCCGATTCCAGACGCTTGGGCAAATCGCTGAGCACCTTCGCCCCACGCCCCGTCACCAGCACATCGTCCTCAATCCGCACCCCCCCCACGCCAGGCAGGTAAATGCCCGGCTCAACCGTCACCACCTGCCCCGCCTCCAGCACGCCCTCGCTCCGCGGCGAAAGCGTCGGCTGCTCGTGAATGTCCAACCCAATGCCATGGCCAAGCGAATGGCCAAACTGCTCGCCATACCCCGCGTCGCTGATCACCTTCCGCGCCACGGCGTCGATATCCTTCAGCGCCCTGCCCGGCTCGATCGCATCAATCGCCGCAAGCTGCGCGTCGAGCACCACCTGGTAAATCTCACGCAGCTTCGGCTTCATCTTCCCCAACGCCACCACACGCGTCAGGTCCGAACAATAGCCATCGTAACGGGCGCCCCAGTCGATGAGCACAATGCTCCCCTGTCGCGGCCGCTTCTTCCCCGGCACGGCATGCGGCAGCGCCGCGTTTGCATCCGCCGCAACAATCGTCGGAAAGCTGCAACCATCCGCCCCGTACTCGGCCCGCATCCGATACTCAAGGTACGCCGCGATCGCCTGCTCTCGATCCGTTTCCAGCATGCCCGACTCAAGCAGATCGTTGAACGCGTCCTGCTGAATGCGGATCGCCTTGCGGATGATTTTGATTTCATCGGCCGTCTTCACCGCCCGCTGCTTGAGCAACCCGTCGTCAAACTCAACAACGCGCTTCGCGCCAAGCTTCTTCACAATTGCCTTGCGATGCGCAAGCGTCACGTAGTTCGGCTGCAACCCGACTTGTTCCACCTTCCTGTCATCCAACAGCTTGGCAAGCTCATCTGTCAGCGACTTTTTCCGCATGATCGCCTTGGCGTGCGGCGCTTCGCGCTGGATCTGCTCGTCAAAGCGAAAATCGCTGAGGATGTACACCTGTCCGCCGCGCTGTGGGATCAGCGCCCACGAGTCGTCGCCGACGAATCCGGTGAGGTAGCGAATGTCGCGCGGGTTGGTGACGAGCAACGCGTCGGCATCGCCTTCGCGCAATCGCTTGCGAAGCGCAGCGACGCGGTCACGCAAATGCACCGGTGCAGTCATCTTTTTCGTGGATCGTTTCCTGGGCATGCCGAAAAGGATAAGGGCAAACGCCTTTTGATTAAACTCTCATCCACCAAATGAAGAAGCCCACAGCGTGACGCTGTGGGCTTCGCCCGATGTTCAGCACAATATTTCCATCACCCACGGCTCACTTGCCCGTAAAGAACTTCTTCACCGCGTGCACCGTCGTCTGCCGACCGACATGGGCGATTGCTTCGGTCAGCGGCACTTCCTTCGGGCAGACCTTTACGCAGTTTTGCGCGTTGCCGCAGTCGGTGATGCCGCCGGGCTCCATCATGACATTCAGTCGGTCGCCCGCGGCCTTCTTGCCGGTTTCGTGCAGGTTGAACAGCAGCGTCTGCCCGATGGCCGCCGGACCAATAAAGTCGTTGTCCTTCGTGTACTGCGGGCAGGCTTCCAGGCAGCAGCCACACGTCATGCACCGCGACAGGGCGTAACGCATCTCCTGCTGCTCGGGCGACTCCATCGGGCCGGCCCCGAGTGAGTGCGTGCCGTCGATGGGCACCCATGCCTTGATCTTCTTGAGCGCGTTGAACATGCGCTGCCGATCGACCGCGAGATCGCGCACGACCGGGAACTTGGTCATCGGCTCAAGCGTGAGCGTGTTGTCATCGCCGAGCACGTCGTCGAGCAGCGTCGAGCAACTCTGGCGGACGTGGCCGTTGATGATCATCGTGCACGCGCCGCAGACTTCTTCCAGGCAGTTGGCTTCCCACACCGGCGGCCGCACCTGCTCGCCCGCCGCGGTCACGGGTCGAGCGGCGATCTCCTGCAACACCGAGATGATGTTCAGGTTCGGCCGATAGGGCACGTCAAACGTGTGCCAATGCGGATCGGTGCCTTGACTTTCCTGTCGCTTGATGCGAACGCGGAAGGTCTTCTGCTTGCTGCTGGGCGTAGGGGTTGTGGCTGCGGTCATGGGTATTCACGGGGTTGAGGTTGCGAATCGTGGTCTTGATTCTAGCCTGCTGAATCGGGGCTGGCTTCAGGATGCGCTCGCATCTTTGCCGTTGGTCTCCGTGCCGTACACCGGCGACGTCTCGCTTGGACGTTGGCTATAACCTTCGCCGCCGGGCTTGTTGTCGAGATCGGCCTGCTTGCTGGCAGCACTCTCAGCCGACACCTCGACCTTGCCATACGTCCGGGCTCGCGGCGGCACGAGCGGGCAGGGCACGTCCTCCCACTCAATGATCGGCTTGTCGCCGGCCGAGTCATACTTCGCGATGCACGTCTTGTGAAATTTCGCATCATCCCGTTCGGGATAGTCCGGCCGATAGTGGCTGCCGCGCGATTCCTTCCGCTCGATCGAGCCGAGCAAAGTCGCCTCGGCGTAGCGGATCATGTCGCCCAGCGCCCGGGCGAAGCCGAGGTTCGCGTTCGTCCAGCTTGTCGTGTCGGAGAGGCGGATGTCCTCGTACTGCTCCTTGATCTCACGCAGCACGCCGTACGCCTTGGTCATCCGCTCTTCCGTCTTGACCACGGTACACGCGGCCGTCATCTCGCTGCCCATGCGCTCGTGAAGCTCGTACGGGTTGTGCTTGCCTTGCGCTTCGCTGAGATGTTTGACCTTGGCCTGCTCCTGCTCGATGTACTTGTTGTAAAGCGAGTCGGGCAGCTCGGCTGCGGGCTTGTCCATGTTCGTCACACGGTTGTGCGTGCCCAGGCCGCAGTACAGGCCGTCGAAGATGCACGACAGCAGCGCGTTCGCGCCAAGGCGGGTCGCGCCGTGGTACTGGTAATTGACTTCACCGAACGCGTACAGGCCGGGTATGTTGGTCTGCATGTTGGTCGGGTCGCCGAACTTCATGCCGATGGCCTGGCCTTCGTCGCCTTCCACGGGCTTCTTTTCTTCGGTGGCGTAGATGGTGTACATGCCGCCCATGGAATAGTGGACAGCGGGGAAGATCTTCATCGGGACTTTGCGCGGGTTGTCGCCGACGAATTTTTCGTAGATTTCGAGGATGCCGTCGAGCTTATGCTTCGTTTCGTCGGGCAGGTGCGAAACGTCGAGGTAGACCATGTTGCCGCCGCCGACGCCGTAGCCTTCCTGGCAGACGTTGAAGATCTCGCGTGTCGCAATGTCGCGCGGTACGAGGTTGCCATACGCCGGATAGCGTTCCTCAAGGAAATACCAACGCTCGGCGTCGGGGATGTCGGTAGGCTTGCGGTCATCGCCCTGCTTACGAGGCACCCACACCCGGCCGCCTTCGCCGCGGGCGGACTCGGACATGAGGCGACATTTATCTTCGCCGGGGATCGCGGTCGGGTGGACCTGAATCATCTCCGGATTGCCCAGCCACGCGCCGGCGCGATAGCAACGCGCAGCCGCGGCGCCGGTGCAGATGACGCTCATCGTGCTCTTGCCGAAGATCGCGCCGCAACCACCGGTGGCCATGATCACCGCATCCGCGCGGAACGAGCGAATCTCCATCGTCCGCATGTCCTGCGCGATGATGCCGCGGCAGACGCCGTCGTCGTCAAGCACGGGCCAGAGAAATTCCCAGAACTCATACTTCGTGACGTGACCCTCGGCTTCATGCCGACGTGTCTGTTCATCCAACGCGTAAAGCAGTTGCTGGCCGGTCGTCGCGCCGGAGAAGTGCGTTCGCTTGAACAACGATCCGCCGAACTTTCGCAGGTCGCGTCGACCTTCCGACGTACGGTTAAACGGCACGCCGGCCCGGTCGAGCAGGTCGATGATCCGCGGCGCCCAGTGGGTCATGTCATAGACGGGCGGCTGATGGTTGAGGAAGTCGCCGCCATAGAGCGTCTCGTCCATGTGCATCCACTCGGAGTAGCCCTGTTGCCGGGCGACCTCGTTCGTGGCGTTGATGCCGCCCTGGGCGCAGACGCTGTGCGAGCGGCGCACGGGCACCATGGAGAAAAGGTCGACCGGCGTGCCTGCCTCGGCAATCCGCACGGACGCGGCGAGCCCTGCCAGCCCGCCGCCGACCACGATCACTCTCGGTTGCTTTGTAGCCATGATTCAGCCTTCAAAGTTGCATGGCAGGGCGCGCCCTGCTTGACGCGATCAATATCAATATCCACCCAGCCAGCCCGGCATCGGCACACTCGCCTGAAGGCCGGCCGCGCTCGCATCCATCTCAGATAATAGCCCCAGCACACCCAGCAGCATGAGCACAAAAAATGCCAGCGAAGCCAGCTTCGCATAATCCTCCAGCACGCTCGGCCGCCAGACGTACACATGACCACCCGCCCCCACCGCCGCCAGCGCCATCGCCGCGATCATCGGCCAGTGGTCGCCCGCGAAACGCTCCAGCCCCGCGAACGGCAGCACCACCGCTGCCAGTAGCAGCAGCGTGCCGAGTATCACAATCGTGATCTGATGCTTCATATCGGGTTCCGTCCCCGCCTCTATTGCTTCGCGGCCCGCCAACTGGCGGTGACATCCCTCGCCGCAATCAATCCCAACCACTGCCGCCACCCTGCTGAGCCGACCCGGTTCTCAAAATCAATCACGGATCAAGGGGCAACGGATATTCACCTTCATCAATCTCCGGCGGGCCTTCCGCCAGGTACAGTTCATACGCCATCCGCTCTTGTTCGTTCAGCTCATACGTCATCGCGCCATACAGCGCTGCAAACGTGAACACCGTCAGCGTAATGCCCATCGCCGCACACACCACACCCCACCGCCGCTGCGCCGCGACGCTGAGCGTAATACCCCATGTGATCGCCGCGGTCCACAGGCCGTTCGACCAGTGATAAACCACGCTCAACGAGCCGACGAGGTAGAAGATCACCACCGGGATGGATTGCAGCGCAACCGCGACGCTGGCTGTCGCCATCGGCACGCGCTGGCCGTCCGGCAGCGTGTAGTCGACCATGAACGGCGTGTACCAGCCGAAGATGTCCCAATGCCATCGCATCGTCGCGACGTGCAGGAAGATGAACACAAGGGCAATGATGCCCGTCACGCGCTGGAAGAAGTACCGCCAGTTGCCGCCGTAGCGGTAATGGCTCACGTTGTTCTTGCTGCCGACGAACGTATAGACCAGCCCCAGGCCGGCGTGGAACGCAATCGCGATCCAAAGCGAGATTTCCACCAGCAGCAGCACCGGCACCGTGCGGTACAGCCAGTCAACCTCATGCTGATACGTGTCGGTCGCGAGCTGCGCATTGGTGAACAGGTGGAAGATGACGAACACGCCCACGGGGATGATGCCCGAGAGCGAGTGGAGTCTGCGGAGCAGAAAATGATGCCGGGCCATGAAGCCCAGTTCGTTGGAGCTTGAGGAGGACTCAGCCACGGTAAGCGTTTCCTTTCGCGTCTGCTGTCTGACGATTGACGCAAGTCCGAGTCAGTTGTTTCGCCACATCACGCCGACCTCGCCTCGTAGGGGTCAGCCGGGCGAAGGGCCGGTCACTCACCCTCGCCGCCGGCCGTGCGTGCCGCGGAAGCGAGTTGCACGTAACGCGTACGCAGTTCGTAAACCGTGCCCGCCAGCGTGGTGGACTCTTCCTCGCTCAGGTTGCCCTTGGTCTTCTCTTCGAGCACGCCGAGCATGTCGATGTGATGACGGGCCAGGTCCAGATTCTGAAAACGCTGCCCGGTGCGCGGGTCGGCAATCGCACCCATTGCAAACAGCGCCTGCGTCGCCATCGTGCTCATCAGCGTTTCGAAATTCGCAGGCGGCATTCCGCCCGGCGCACCGCCACCAGCTTCGGCCCCGCCCGCTTCAGGCTGCTGCTGCTTTGCTTTCGATTTCTCAGCAAGCTTCTGCTTCTCCGCCTGGGCCTGGGCTTTCCAGTCGGCGTCGATGTGCAGCTTCGGAGCGTCCTTTTCCTCGGCCATGTGAGCAATCCTTACCTGTTTGCGGTACTTCCAGCGTGTGTCCAAATGGTGCAGCCATGAGTATAGGAATTCTGCCCACGCGACGCGAACGCGATGCGGTAACCCGCGAATCTCGATATGTTTGTCCACTTCAGACAACCCGCGCGACCCATTCGGCAAAGCGAACGCTCGCCCACTGCCGGTACAATCCAACCCTGCCGAATCGCGCCGCGCCAAGCAAAATGGAGATCAACGCCATGAGCGATACCGCCCGCGAAACCTCGACCACACTCGACATCAAGTTCAACGAGCAAGGCCTCGTCCCCGCCATCGTCCAGAACATCGACACCGGCGAAATCCTCATGATGGGCTGGATGAACGACGCCGCACTCAAGCAAACCCTGCAAACACGCAAAGCAACCTTCTTCTCACGCTCGCGAAACAAAATGTGGGTCAAGGGCGAATCGTCCGGCCACATTCAGGAAGTCATCGACGCACGCGTCGACTGCGATCAGGACGTCGTCGTCCTTAAGTGTAAATCCCACGGCCCCGCCTGCCACGTCGGCTATCACACCTGCTTCTACCGCAGCGCCGACGCCGACGGCAACCTCAAAACCGTCGAAGAAAAAACCTTCGACCCCAACACCGTCTATCACAAATAACCCTCTTTCGAAGACAAAGCCCAGGCATGGCCATGCCTGGGCGTTACCTGAGACACCCATGAAGATCGACACCCAGCTCAAGCCCGCCGACCTCCGCCCCGCCATCGACCGCGTCTTCGGCATCGCTGCCGACAAGGTCCGCCTGCTCGAACGCGCGTGGGACACCTCCAAGGGCACGCCCGTCTTCACCGTCAACGGCAAATACACCACCCGCGGCTGGACCGAGTGGACCCAGGGCTTCCAGTACGGCTGCGCCATCCTCACCTTCGACGCCACCGACGACTGCGAGCTGCTCGAGCTCGGCCGACAGCACACCCTCAAGGACATGGCCCCTCACGTCACGCACATCGGCGTGCACGATCATGGGTTCAACAACCTTTCAACCTACGGCAACCTCCGCCGACTCATGCACGAAGGCCGATTCGAACACAACGAGTGGGAAAACCACTTCTACGAAATGGCCATCAAAGCCAGCGGCGCTGTCCAGGCCGCGCGATGGACCGAAACCATCGACGCCCGCACCGGCAGCCCTAAAGACGGCGGCGGCTTCATCTACTCCTTCAACGGACCGCAGTCGCTGTTCATCGACACGATGCGAACCATCCGCATCCTCGGCGCCGCCCATCAACTCGGCCACGCACTCATGGGCGAACAGGACACCCGCCACAACCTGCTCGGCCGATCGATTCAACACGCACTGACCACCAGCAAATACATCGTCTTCCACGGCGACTCCGAACACACCTACGACGTCCGCGGCCGCACCGCCCACGAAGGCCTGTTCAACCGCAACGACGGCCGATTCCGCGCCCGCTCTACCCAACAGGGCTACTCGCCGTTCAGCACATGGACCCGCGGCCTCTCGTGGGCCGTGTGTGGCTACCCGGAACAGCTCGAATTCCTCAAAACCCTCAAGCCCGCCGACATCAAAGCCGCCTCCGGCTTGGCGAAGGGTGACGTCATCGCCCTCTACGAACAAGCCGCCCGCGACGTCTGCGATCACTACAT
This sequence comes from Phycisphaerales bacterium AB-hyl4, assembly GCA_041821185.1. Taxonomy (NCBI): domain Bacteria; kingdom Pseudomonadati; phylum Planctomycetota; class Phycisphaerae; order Phycisphaerales; family Phycisphaeraceae; genus Natronomicrosphaera; species Natronomicrosphaera hydrolytica. Next base: position 327,774 of record JBGUBD010000003.1, read on the forward strand.
CGACGACGTCTCCACCACCGACGGCATCACCTACTGGGACGACGGCGCACCGAACCTGCACAAGCTCGGCGACTGGCGCAACGCCCCCGCCGACCCCTACAACGACCACGAACCCGTCGACGCGACCGCCAGCGCCATCGCCGCGCAGGGCCTCATCCGCTTCGGCCAATACCTCGGCAAGGCAAAGGGCAAGCGATACCTGCAAGCCGGCCTGAGCGTCGCCCGCACGCTCTTCGACGAGCCGTACCTGTCGACGAAGAAAAACCACCAGGGCATGCTGCTGCACTCGATCTACCACTGGCCCAACGGCTGGGACAACGTCCCGCGCGGCCGCAAGGTCGCCTGCGACGAGTCGAGCATGTGGGGCGACTATCACCTGCTCGAACTGGCCAACCTCATCAAGCGCATGGCCAACGACGCCCCCTACCCCGTCTTCTTCGACAAAGCCTGACCCCCACGCCGGACCTTCAGGTCCGGATCATCCGGACTGCACCACCCACTCAACCCATCCGGACTTGCGCAGCGCTCCAGTCCGGCTTGTGATGAAATGAGATCACCCATGAATGACACCCCCACCCACCGCACCGCGATCGTCACCGGCGGCAGTCGGGGCATCGGCCGCGGCATCGCCGAGGCGCTCGGCGCCGCCGGCCACAACGTCGTCATCAACTACAACTCGAACGCCGACGCCGCGCAGCAGGCCGCCGACGCGGTCAAAGCCGCCGGCGGCGACGCGCTCATCGTCCAGGCTGACATCGGCCAATCCGACGACCGCAAACGCCTCGTCGACGAAGCAATCGCCCGCTTCGGCCGCATCGACCTGCTGGTCAACAACGCCGGCGTCGGGCCGAAGGTGCGCGCCGACCTCATGGACATGGCCGAGGAAAGCTGGGACTGGGTGCTCGATGTCAACCTCAAAGGCCCGTTCTTCCTCACCCAACTCGTCGCCAACCGCATGATCGAGCAAGGCGAAGCCGACCAGCCCCCGGAAGCTCCCCCCGCCATCGTCAACATCGGCTCGATCAGCGCCTACACCGCAAGCATCAACCGCGGCGAGTACTGCATCGCCAAGGCCGGCATCGGCATGATGACCAGCCTCTTCGCCGACCGCCTCGCCCCGCACGGCATCAACGTCTACGAAGTCCGACCCGGCATCATCGCCACGGACATGACCTCCGGCGTCAAAGCCAAGTACGACAAGCTCATCCTCGAAGACGGCATCACCCCCATTCGCCGCTGGGGCAAGCCGGACGACATTGCCAAAGCCGTGGTCGCCATCGCCACCGGCCTGCTGCCCTTCTCCACCGGCGAAGTCATCAACGTCGACGGCGGCTTCCACATGAAACGCCTCTGACCGATCCCGACCGACCAAGGCAGTGCACCTTAAGGTGCACTGCCCGATCGCTGACGTTACGTTAAACTCTCCCCCCATGACCGACCCCAACGCATCATGGTTGCCCGCTCTGCGCGGCCGATTCGTCGTCTTCGACGGCCCCGACGGCAGCGGTAAATCCACCCAGTTCCGCCGATTCACCGATTACGTCGAGGCCGCAGGCATCCAAGTCTGCCACGTCCGCGAGCCCGGCGGCACGGCCGTCGGCGAACACATCCGCAAACTACTGCTCGAATACCGCGACGATCAGCACGGCCAGATGGACCTGCACTGCGAAATGCTCCTGTTCATGGCCAGCCGTGCCCAACTCGTCCGCGAGCGCATCGCCCCCGCCCGGCAGCGCGGCGAACTCGTCCTCGCCGACCGCTTCATCAGCTCCACCCTCGCCTATCAGGGCACGGCAGGCGGCATGGCCATCGACGCCATCCGCCAGGTCGGCCACGTCGCGCTCGGCGAACACTGGCCCGACCTCGTCGTCATCTTCGACGTTGACGAGAAGACTGCCGCCAGTCGACTATCCCCCCTGCTCGATCGCATGGAACAGAAAGGCTCCGACTACCACCGCAAAGTTCGCCAGGGGTATCTCGACCAGGCCCAGGCCGACCCGTCGCATCATCTTGTCATCGACGCCCGTGCCGAGCCTGACATCGTCTTCGACCGCCTGACCACCGGTCTGCGCGAACGCGCCGCGGCGTGGTAGCACCGCCACATCACCGCTCCGACGACATCGGCACGGCGTGTCGGGAAAGCTGTTCCGCCGTGACGGCCGCGTGCAGCGAGCCGTAGCCGTTGCGCTCGCTGACGCGTCGCTGATGGGATGAGTCGTTGATCGCCTGGATCTGGTCGAGCAGCAGTTGCTGTAAAACGTGGCCGTACAGCTCGTCCTTGGTCATGCCGGTGGTGCCGTAGAGGCGGTAGTGGCCGTCCACTTCATAAGACTTGTGTCGCGAGGTGACTTTTCGATCTTCGCCGGTGTAGCTGGCGACGTTTTCGATCTGACAGTCGGGCAGCATCGCGGCCATCGCGTCGACCTGGTCGCGCGTCGCGATGCAGTCGATGGTCATGCTCGTCGGCACCCATTCGTCGAGGCTGATCGCCCCGCGCTCGAACACCAGCCGCATCTCCTGCCGATCCATACGCGTGGCCTGCGTGAAGCCGTGATAAAAGTTCACCAGCACGCCTTCGCCATAGCGGGCCGTCGCCTGCACCTGTTCGATCAAATCCGCACCGCCCCGTTTGATCTGCTGCGCCGCGACGATCTCCGGCTCGCCAAGCCACCACTGGAACAGGTCGAAAAAGTGCACGCCATGCTCGATGAAAATCCCGCCGCTGAGGTTCTGCTTCCAGAACCAATGCTCCGGCGGCAACGGTTCATCCTTGGCGTAATTCTCAAAAAAGCCGTGCACCGGCTCGCCAAGCAGTTTCGACTCGATGATCCGCTTCATCGTCTCGCATAGCGGGTCGTACCGCATGATGAGATTCACCGAAAGAATGCGCCCTTTCGACTCGGCCAGGTCGATCATCATCTCCGCGTCGGCCAGGCTCGTCGCCAGCGGCTTCTCACACAGCACATGCTTGCCCGCTTCCAGCGCCCGCGTCACCAGTTCCCGATGTGTGAAAGGCGGCGTCGCGATGTGCACCAGATCAATGTCATCGCGAGCGAGCAGCGCGTCGACGCTCTCGCTCGCCTCGATTCCCAGCGATGCTGCGGCGCGGTCTGCGGCCTCACGGTTCTCATCCGCCAACGCAATCGGGCGAACCGCGTCAAGCTCTTGATACTTGGTGCAGGCGAACTGCCCGAAACTGCCCGCGCCGATCAAACCGTAGCCGATTGCCTTCCCCCCAGCCGCCTGCTCGTCGATCATGATCCCATCCCTTTCGCATGGCGGTCCGCGTTCACCGCCATTTCCAATGCGGCCCGACCATCCGCCGCATTGACGCGCGGCCGATGCCCCGGCTGACGAATTGCATCGATCAGATCATTCATCAAAGTACGAAGGGCTTGGCCATATAGATGTTGCCCATCCGCCCCTTCAGGCTGCCAGTTCACGCGATACACCCCCGTCGCCGACCAGTCATGCCACCGGGCCTTACCCTCTCTGGCGTCGCCCGTCAGCCGTTCGATCGGCGTGACCGCCGCGCCAGGCAGCAGTTGCTTCAACTGCTCCAGCCCCGATTCATCCAACAGCGCCTCAACCTCCAGCGTATGGGCCACCCAACCGCGCAAGGTCAGCTGCCCCCGCTCGCAGACGAGGCGGAAGTCCTGCTCGTCCAGCGGTGTGGGTTGAAGGAAGCCGTGGTAATAGCTCACCGTGGTTTGTTGGCCGTAGCGCGCCTCGCAAGTCACCTGGTCGATCACGTCCGCGTTCGGCCGACGCAACCGCGTCGCATGCTGCACCTGCGCATCACTATCCCCAAGCCACCATCCGACAAGGTCGAAAAAGTGCACCCCATGCTCGATAAAGATGCCCCCGCTCTGTTGCTCGTCCCAGAACCAGTGCTCCTTCGGCAGCCCCGCGTCGCCGGCCCGATTCGTAAACGCCCCCCGAATCGGCGAACCGAGCACACCCGACTTCAGCAGCTCGCGCACCGGCAACGCCAGCGGCCCGTAGCGCATCATGAAGTTCACCCCAAGCTGGCGGTCGCGCTCCGCCGCTGCCTGGATCATCTGCTGCGCATCGACAAGATTCGTCGCCAGCGGCTTCTCGCATAACACATGCTTGCCTCGCCGTAGCGCTGCGATCGCCTGCTCCGCGTGCAGCGACGGAATCGTCGCGATATGCACCACGTGCACGCTCGGATCATCAAACATCTGCTCCAACGTGTCGTACGCTTTGAGCCCGCGTTCGTCGGCAAGCTGCTTCGCCTTCGACGTTGTCCGGTTCCACACCGCCACCGGCTTCAGGCCGTCCAGCTCGCCGTAGTTGTCCAGACAGAAGCGAGCAAATTTGCTCACCCCCACGATCGCATACCCCAGCGTCTTCGGCCCTGCCACCGCGATCCGCCCTCGCCGTTGCTCGCGAAACCGATGCAATTCCAGCACGCTCAGCAGATACGCCAGCGACGACTCCGCCCCCTGATTCGCGTTCGGCCCGCCTGCCTCCAACCCATCCTGACATCCGCCGGTCGGGTCGTGATAAAGCGACACACTCAGGTCATTACGCCCGCGAAACCACTCAAAGCATCGCCATGCTTCGTCCGCCCAATCCTGTTCGCCCGTCGCCTGCGCCGCGGTCAGGCAACCATCCACCAGCGCATACGCCTCCAACGGCTGCTGATCGAACGGCGCACGCTCCGCCCCCCGCTTCAACCACCCCTGATTGCCGATGATGCTCAAATGCCCATCCGCCGCTCGCTGCACATCCAGCAACCAGCGCAGCGACTTCAGCCCCGCCTCGACCATCTCCGGTCGCCCCATCGACTGACCGGCCACCAGCAACGCATGCGACAGCTTCGCGTTGTCATACGTCACCGTGTCTTCCCACCACGGCCAGTCATCGTCCGCATGCTCACGCCACGCTTCGTACAACTCATTGGCAAACCGATCGCGCACCAGCTGCGCGTGATCGTTCGCTTCATGTTGCAGGTACGCATCCAGCCCGAGCACCGCGAACGCCTTCGATCGCAGAAATGCAAGCTCTTCCACCTTGCCAAGCGCCCGGCGAAACAGGTCGCTTGCCAGGTCCCGCAACGTGTCCAGCGGCGCCGTCTGCGCCGCGAGCCCCAGCGCCCAGATCGTCCGCCCCTGACTGTCCTGCGAGCCCACCGGCTCAAGCCACCGCCGATCGTACCCCATGAAATTGCGAAACTTGCCCGTCTCCGGGTTGAACGCGTAGACCAGGAATGAAAGATATCGCTGAATCGGGACGACCTGCTCGTCATACCCGCGAAGCTGGGCGTGCAGCAGGCCGGCGATCAAGGCGCGGGCATTATCATCAATGCAGTAGCCGTGATGCGGATCCGGCACGGCGTATTGCGCGTGCTGAAAAATGCCCGTGTCGTCCGTGAGCGCCCTCAACTGCCTCAAGTCGATCTCTGGAAACGGCTCCCACCGAGCCCCCTTGCCTGCGTCGGCCGATGCCTCAGTTGTCACGGTCTTCATCCTTACTCACTCCCGAATCGGCAACACCCACTCACGATCACCAGCGAAACACCCTACGAGATGCTTCCGCAGATTCTACCCCCGTACCGCAGCCGAAACACGATTAATCTTGCAAGTCGATCAAATCACACCAATTCCTGACAAATCTCTACCGACAACCTCGCGGCGTGCCACGGCCTGAACTTTTTTCGCAATTCATACGGATCGGACATGAATCACGGGTGCGCTCGAAGCCCACGGATTGAATCCGTGGGCGTCAGCCTCCTACACAGAACAGAGCCCGAGTTTGATGGGTCATCCGTATCATGCCCAAGTTCCATCACGATTGCCCGCCCTGCCAAATCGAGGACAGTCGCCCCGAACAACCCATGAAAAACAGGCCCACGAGTGAAAACTCGCAGGCCTGCTCAGGGCGTCACAATTCTTCATCATCACATCGTCATACTCACGCCGGCGACGGCCACGCGCCCGGCGTGTCGTTGTCCAGTCCCGCGTTGTCCGGGCGGATCGTCCCACCCTCGGCGGGCTTGGCCTTCTCACGCTCTGCTTCCAGCAAGTCGCTCACGGTCGCCTTGTCCAGCGTTTCGCCACGCATGATCTTGCTCACCTCGTCGTACGTCAGCGTCTCGTACTTCAAAAGCGCCTTCGCCAGCGCATCAAGCTGGTCATAATGCTCTTTGAGCAACTGCTTGGTTTCGCTGTACGTCACGTCGATCAGGCTCTTGACTTCCTCGTCGATCATCCTGGCCGTGTCATCGCTGTAGCTCCGCTCGGAAACCGGATAACCGCTGGGGTTCTCGTCAGCACCGTAGAGCAGGAAGCCCATCTTTTCGCTCATGCCGTACTCGGTCACCATCGCCCGCGCGATCGCCGACGCCTGGCGGATGTCGCCCGCCGTGCCGTTGTACTGATCGCCGGTACACATTTCTTCCGCAATTCGACCGCCGAAGCACACACGCATCTGCGCAATCAACTGCTTGCGCGAGATGATGTGCTTATCCTTCTCCGGCAGCATGAACGTCGTGCCCAACGCCTGCCCACGCGGAATGATCGTCACCTTGTGCAACGGCTCGCTGTCGTCGTCGTAAAACATCACGATCGCATGCCCCGCCTCGTGGTACGCGATCACCTTCTTCTCGTCTTCTTCAATCTTGTGGCTCTTGCGCGCCCGGCCCCACTTGACCTTGTCACGCGCTTCCTCAAGATCGTCCTGCTCGACGAATTCCTTACCCTGCATCGTCGCGATGATCGCCGCTTCGTTGATGATCGCCGCCAGATCCGCACCCGAGAACATCGGCGTCCCCCGCGCCAACCGTTCGAGGTTCACATCCGGGCTGACCTTGATCTTCTTGGAGTGAACCTTGAGGATCTCCATCCGCCCCTTGATGTCCGGCAGCGACACATGAATCTGACGGTCGAATCGGCCAGGCCGCGTGAGCGCCGGGTCCAGCACGTCTGCCCGGTTCGTCGCCGCCATGACGATAATCTGATCCGAACTGTCGAAGCCGTCCATCTCGACGAGGATCGCGTTCAGCGTCTGCTCGCGCTCGTCATGGCCGCCGCTGGAAAAGCCGCTGCCGCGCTTTCGGCCGACCGCGTCGATCTCGTCAAGGAAGATAATGCAAGGCGAACTCTCCTTCGCCTGCTTGAACAGGTCGCGCACGCGCGAAGCGCCCACGCCGACAAACATCTCCACGAAGTCCGAACCCGAGATCGAGAAGAACGGCACTTCCGCCTCACCCGCGACCGCCTTGGCCAGCAGCGTCTTGCCACAGCCCGGCGAGCCGATCAGCAGCACACCGCGCGGCACGCGTCCGCCCAGCCGCTGAAACTTCTTCGGGTTCTTGAGAAACTCGATGATCTCGTTGACTTCATCCTTGGCTTCCTCGATGCCCGCCACATCATTCAGGCGGATCGTCGAGTGCTCCTTGTTCATCACCTTATGCTTCGACCGCGAGAAGTTGCCCAGCATCCCGCCAGGCCCACCGCCCGCGCCGCGAAGCGATCGAAACACGAAAAAGTAGATCAGCAGAATGATCAGCAGCACCGGGCCCCACATGATCATCAAAGACCACAGCGCATTGCCCCCCGGCGATTCCTCCACGTCCACGCCCAGCTCGCGCAGGTTCATCACGAACATCGCCTTCGTGTCCGTGCTGATCGTCGTGTAAACCCGATTGTTCGGCGGACTATCCAACTCCCCCGCCGCCGCCTCGGTCAACTCGGCCACGATCCGGTCGTCGCGCACCTCCACCGCTTCCTTGAAAATGCCGCCACCCTCATCGCGATGGCGCTCCGCAAGGTTGTAAAACTCGTTGTGCGTCAGCCGCTGTGCCTGGTTCTGCTGATTGCTCATCAACAGCAGCAGCGCGATCGCCAAACCGCCAAGCAGCACCCATCCAAGAATGCCGCGAGACATGAAATTACCGTTGCCCGGCTGGTTGGGCCCACGCCCCGAGCCGCCCGGCCCGCCCTGGCGCGGCTTGTTCCGCCCGTTAGCGTTCTGATCGCGATCCTGGTTGTTTGGATCCTTCTGTTCTGGCATCCAGCAGTCCTTAAATCATTGCCCGGAGCAAAGCCGAAGCGCTCCGAGCGGGGGCGACCATCCCGGTCGATACTCATTCTAGGCACATTGCCGAACGGCCGTAGCTTCATCGGCAGAATCGGCGTCGCGCGTGTGCATTGGCCCACCGTGGCACAAATCTGCCAGCACACCGCGCCGACGCTGTCTCCGTGCCGCGGCCGATTAGTCGATGGTAAAACACCCGCGGCGAAGTCGGCTCCAACCCTACCGTACGACGCGAGTCGCCCGTAGGTTTTCCCGAACTACCAATCCGCACGCATCGTCGAGACAATATCCCGGGCAAGCTGCTGCACCGCAGCATGTTGCCCCGACTCAAATCGCTCGCCCGCAGGCCGTGTCGGAGCGTACCGCCCGACCGCCTCGAAGCCCCGGCGCTCGCGGATCGTCTCACCCGACCTCAGGTCGATCCACTCGAAATCGACCGTGATCGTCAGCTCCATCTCATCCGGCACGCCGCCTTCCTGCCGACGCGACAGCCGACGCTGCTCCACCCGCGTGATCGAGCCCTGCAAAATCGTGTCCGCCACGCCCGAAGGCGCCACCGTGTAAGGCGTACGCTGCTCCAGTTCCTTTACCACCGCTTCGGTCAGATCAAACTGCATCCGCTCCCAGAACGTGCGGTTCTCGAAAATCGGCACCGCCACCGTTCGATACCGGTCGTCGTACACGCCCTCCGGCGAGTAGCCGCAGCCCACGAGCAAACCACACAAACACACCGCCATCGCCCATCGCAGCATCATCGCAATCCCTCCTGCTCCGGCACGTCCAGCCCGTCCGGAGCTTCCGGAACCTGAGGCTCCGCCGCTTCCGGCGTCGTGTCCGGTGCTTCGATGTCCGGGGCTTCAAGGGTTTCCGGGGCGTCCGGGGGGGCCTGCGTGCCCGGCCGATCCGACGCCGACTCATCCGCCTGCCGCCCGCGCCCCGCCAGGCCCGGATTCACAGGCAGGTCCAATGCTTGAAGCCGCCGCTGAGCGTCCACCGCCGCGGTCGTCTGTGGATAGTCCGCCATCACCCGCTGATACAGATACGCCGCGCTCACCCGCTCGCCGCGCTGCTCATGCCACCTGGCCGACCGCAAATCCTTGTTCGCCAGCGACGCTTCGATGCGAATCTCCAGCGCATCCGCTCCGAGTTGCTCGGCCCCACTGGGGAATTCCTCCCGATACACCCGCAACCGTTCGCCCGCCTCGATCAGCCCCGTCGGATCAAACGCTGGCCCCGCCACCCGCGCCAGGTTCGCCATGATCAACCGACGCATCGCATGCTCCCGGCGGTTGCTCTGCGGATAGTTCAACAGAAACAGATCGTACGCCTCTGCCGCATCTCCCTTATCACCCGCGCGGTAGTAATAGTCCGCCAACGTCAGGCTCGCCCGCTCGCCCAACGCGCTGCCGGGCGTCCGCTCCTGGATGCGGATCAGCAGCTCCTCGCCTTCGCTGTACGCCGTGAGGATGCGCATCCCCAGAAAATGCCGCCGACGCCCGCGCGTGAACTGGTTGGCGATCGCAAACTCTCGCTCCAGCGCCCGGTGAAACTGAGGCGACTCCGGGAACACGCGAATCACATACTCGTAGTCAAACAGCGCCCGGTACTCCCGCCCCATCGCCACGCGGGCGTCGCCGCGCACCATCCGCGCGTCGACCATCAGCGGATGATTCGGATGCGCATCAATCCACTGGGTCGCCAGCCGCTCGGCCTCGCCCGGCCGATCGTCCGCCAACGCCCGCCGCGCCGCCTGCAACTGGCCCTCCGGCGTGCCCGCGTCCGCCGCCTCTTCCAGTTCCCAGGCCTCTTCCCCCAACTCGAAGCGATCCTGTCCCCACCCCGTCGGTGAAGCCAGCATCACCGCCGCCAGCCATAAGCCGACCCAAGCAAAAAGCCGACCCTGCTGCCATTGCGTGCGTTGCGTCTGTGTCATATTCATGCGTCACGGCATCCTGCCCAGGCGAAGTCAAACAAGCCTCAGATCATAAAGCTCGCCGCAATAATGGGCAAAGCGCGGAACCCCCGGATCGGTGGGAATCGCTAAATGCTAATCGCTGATTGCTGATTGTGGGGAGCCACGCCGATACGATCAGCGATTAGAAATCAGCAATTAGAAATTCCATCTACATCACTGTCGGGTCCTGCCGATACTGGCTCGGATTGACGCCTGCGTGTTGTGTGAACCACCGCGAAAATGTCGCCACCGAGCCGAAGCCCAGCGCGTCCGCGACATGACTGATCTTCAACTGGTCCTGCGTCAGCAGCTGCCGCGCCAGCGCAAACCGCCTCGCCGTCACATACGCGTGTGGCGTGCACCCGCACAGCTGCCGGAACCGCCTGGCGAAATGCCGTGGCGAAAGATGCGCCACCGACGCCAACTCGTCCAGCGTCGGCGGATCGCTCAGCCGCTGCTCCACCAACTCAAACGCCCCGCTCAAACGATCGTCAAGCTGCTGCTGATCCGCGCTGTCCAACGGCGTGCCATACGCCCCCGCCTCCGTCGCATCGCTCGGCCAAAGACAGAGCAACTCCGCCAACCGCACCAGCAACAACGGCGACGATCCCGTCGGCGCCACCAGCCCCAGCCGAGTCACCGCCCGGAACGCCGCCACCAGCGGCGCGTTCGAGCCCAGCCCCGTCACCGGCCCGGCGAACAGTCGCTCGCGCACCACCGCCTCGCTCGGCTCCAGCGTCAGCTTCAAGTGATACACCCGGCCGCCCCCATGCGGCCCCGGCTCCAGCCGATAACCATGCCGCTGCCCCGGATACGCCACCAACGCCGTCAACCCCTCCAACGGCCCCACCGCACAATCGTCCAGCCAGGCCTCGCCCGCACAACCCACCAGCAGGTCTAGTTGCAATACGTCCGTGTGAACGTGGCCGGCGATATGAAACGGTTCGGTGATCGCATGCGTCAACGTCTGCGCCAACCGACTCGGCTCGTAAAACAGCCTGCCACACAAATCGCGCAGCGCCGCCTCCCCCCGCGACGCAGACGCTTCGCCTGCCTCACTGCCACGCCCGCCACGACTCAATGTCGACGCCGCCATACCCTGCTCCTGTCAGGTCGAAGCGCCGCCAGTTTATCAATCTCACCTCGCTCACACCCCGCCAAAACACAGTCAGCGCGTTAAGGCAGGTAACTGCAACCTTCTGCAAGCATTGGGCGGATAAGGGCAGAAGGTCGCCATTCAAAGCATCAGCCGACGATGCAACGCGATGTAAACTGTGGTGCAACCGCCGGATGTACGATGTCGCCCCCGGGGTGCTCCCGTCCAGACCGCAAGATGCTGTAATAATTTTTGATAAGGAATGTGATATGCCTATTGCACCGGGGAATACCCGAGGTATTCTTACGCAATGGGAATCGCGGAAAACTGAAGTACGCAATCCCGCTCGCACCAACCTACGACCCTTAGGGGGGTCAGAAAAGAAACATGGAGATGAAAGTTATGATGAAGACCAGTGCTATCCGTTTTGGTGTAGCCGCCGTGGCTGCAGCAGGCATGATCGGGTTTAACGCGAACGAAACGGACGCCGCGACGGAACTGCTGCTCAGTTTCAGCCGCATCACGGACAACGCCGACGCCGCGATCAACGCCGAGAACAACTTCCTGCTGAGCGTGTCGGACCAGGGCGATCGCGTCCGGTTCCGTCTCGATAACAACGACGTCACCGCCGGCCTGACCAACGCGGTCGTCACCCGTATCTTCATTCAGGATCTCCAGAACATCTTCCTTCCAGAGATCGGCGACTTCAACGCCGCCAGCCACTATGACGCCGCCTCGGGTGTCAACTTCGGCAACCCCGACACCGGCGGCAACCTGAGCAACCTGCCCGGCGGCAATAGCGTCGGCTTCGACGTCAGCTTCGGCATGGCTGCAGACAACCCGGGCCCCAGCAACGGCATCAACTTTTGGGAATGGGCCTATTTTGACCTCAAGCTCGCCGATGGCAAGACCTTCGCCGATGTGCAGGCCAACTTCCTCGGCGATCTCTCGCTGGGCATCCACGTGACCTCGATTCAGGACGGCGAGAGCGACTGGAGTGACGCCTTCGTCACCACCAACATCGTCCCCTTGCCCGCCGCGGCATGGGGCGGCCTCGCCCTGTTCGGCATGCTCGGCGTCGGTCAGCGCCTCCGCAGGCGTCGCATGATCGAAGCCGTCTGAATCTGACCCGACATCCAAAGCGTCTCAAACACAACCGGCCCGGCAAGCGTCCAACAGACGTCTGCCGGGCCGGTTGCTTTTAGCTCTTACCCGCCCCAAAAAGGCGGAGCGACCTCAGTCGCTCCGCTCACTCCCCCAGAGAAGCCACCCGCCCCACCCCCTCAACTTCCCACGTCACCGCGCAACTCGCCTATACTCTCCCCCCATGACTTCCGATACCTCTGGCTCACTACGACTGTTCCGCGCCTTCGGCATTGATGTGTTCATCCACTGGACGTGGTGGGCCTTACTTGCCGTCGTCCTGTTCTTAAACGTTCTCGGTGACCCTGTGCTCACTGTTGCCATCTTTCTGGCGCTGTTCGCCATCGTCACCCTCCACGAGTTCGGCCACGCCCTCGCCTGCCGGTCCGTCGGCGGGCAGGCCAACCGCATCGTCCTTTGGCCGCTGGGCGGTATCGCCTTCGTCCGCCCACCCGAACGCCCCGACGCCATGCTCTGGACCATTGTCGCCGGCCCGCTGGTAAACGTCGCGCTCGTCCCGGTAACGCTGGTGCTGTTCGGCACGTTCGTCGGCAACCCGCTTGAATTCCCCTGGTTCGACGCTGCCGCTACCCAACAACTCCTCCGCGAATTCACCATTTTCGAACGCTTCGTGGCCATCGTCACATGGATGAACTTCCTCCTGCTGGTGTTCAACATGCTCCCGATTTATCCCCTTGACGGCGGGCAGACCCTTCAGGCCATCCTCTGGTTCGGCCTCGGTCGGGCAAGAAGTCTGCACATTGCCGCAAGCATCGGCTTCGTCCTTGCGATTGTCGGCGGATCCTACGCCTTCTTCATCAGGGAAAGCATTTGGCTGACCATCCTCGCTGTGTTCATCGGCATGGAGGCTCTCAATGGCATCCGCATGGCCAAGACCCTCGCCGCACAGGACGCGATGCGCATGTGACCGCGCCCGCCTCATCATCGCGTTCGCGTAACGCACCATCGAGAAGCCTCACACCCTCCCGCAAAGCCCGCCAACATGCCTGCCATCCCCGCCTTCGTCACCGATGAACTGAGCCAGCTCGGCGTCACCCTCGACCCGAGCCAACTCGACACCCTCGCCCGCTACCTCGACCGCCTGCTCGACACGACGCAGCGGATCAACCTCACCGCTGTCCGCGAGCCCGACGCGGCCTGGCGGCGGCTCATCATCGACAGCCTCTCCCTCGTGCCCGGCTTCGAGCCTGTTGCCGAGGACGCCACCATCATCGACATCGGCACCGGCGGCGGCCTGCCCGGCATCCCGCTCGCCATCGCCCGCCCGGACCTCCGCGTCACCCTCCTCGAAGCCACCGGCAAGAAGGTCCGCTTCCTCAACGAATGCATCGAAGCGCTCGGCCTCACCAACACCCGCGCCATCCAACAGCGGGCCGAGCTGCTCGGACAGGACCCGGCGCATCGTCAGCAATACGACATCGCCGTCAGCCGCGCGGTGGGCCCGATGACCGAGGTGCTCGAATATTCATTGCCGCTGGTCAAAGTCGGCGGCCGCGTGCTCGCCATGAAAGGCCCGAAGCTCGAACAGGAACTCGCCGCCGCGGGCGACGCCCTGGGCATCCTCGGTGCAGGCGACATGGAAGTGTTTGAAGCCTACCCCCCCAATTTCAAGCAGGATCTGGTGATCGCCAGCATCATCAAGGATCGCGCCACACCCGGCATGTACCCCCGTCGACCGGGCGTGCCGAAGCATGAACCCTTGTAATCGCATTCATACGCCTTGACCTACGCGCGCAAAAACAAAGCCCAGGGATGGCCATCCCTGGGCTTTAAGTTTCAAGTATTACTCGATTGCACCTTCGTCGCTTTCGACCTCGTGCTCAGTGTGGCATGGCGAACTGCTTGCACAGATCAACAATTTCACCGCGCACTTCGTTGGTGATCTGCTCATCACCATTGGAGACGAGCACGCGGTCGATCCAGCCGGCGATCTGCTGCATGTGCTCGCGCTTCAGGCCGCGCGTCGTCACCGCCGGCGTGCCGAGGCGCAACCCGCTGGTCACCTTCGGCGGACGCGGGTCGTTCGGAATGCCATTCTTATTCGTGATGATGCCCGCCGCTTCCAGCCACTTCTCGGCGTCCGCGCCGGTGAGGTCTTTCGACCGCGGTTGCAGGTCGACCAGCAGCAGGTGGTTATCCGTGCCGCCGGACACCAGCCGATAGCCGGCCTCGGTGAGTGCCTCGGCCAGCGCGTCCGCGTTGGCGATGACCTGCTTGGCATAGTCCTTGAAGCCGGGCTTGAGCGCTTCGCCGAACGCGACCGCCTTCGCCGCGATGACGTGCATCAACGGCCCGCCCTGGCTACCGGGGAATACGCGACGGTCGATCTTCTTGGCAAGGTCTTCGTCGTTGGTCATCACCATGCCGCCGCGCGGCCCGCGGAGGGTCTTGTGTGTGGTCGTGGTGGCGACGTGGGCGTGCGGGAACGGCGACGGATGCACACCCGCCGCGACAAGGCCGGCGATGTGGGCGATGTCCGCCATGAGATACGCGCCCACTTCGTCGGCGATCTCGCGGAACTTCGCAAAGTCGATCGTGCGCGGGTAAGCCGAGTAGCCACAGATGATGACCTTCGGCTTATGCTTGATCGCCTGCTCGCGGACGTTGTCGTAGTCGATGGTTTCGGTCTTGGGATCGAGGCGGTAGTCGACCACGTTGTAGAAGTGGCCGGAGAAGTTCACCTTGAGCCCGTGGCTGAGGTGGCCGCCCGATGAGATCGGCAGGCTGAGCACGGTATCGCCCGGACTCATCAACGCCATAAACGCGGCAACGTTGGCGTTCGCGCCCGAGTGCGGCTGCACGTTGACGAACTTGCAGCCGAACAGTTCCTTCGCACGATCGCGGGCGAGGTCTTCGATCTGGTCGTGAAACTTGCATCCGCCGTAGTAGCGGGCGCCGGGGTAGCCCTCGGCGTACTTGTTGGTCAGCACCGTGCCCATCGCGGCCATCACGGCAGCGCTGGTGTGGTTCTCTGAAGCAATCAGTTCGAGCGTGGATTCCTGGCGCTCCTGCTCGGCACGAATCACCTTCCAGACATCGGGGTCCTGGTCGGTAATCGCGGGGCTCGGGCCAACATTAAGGGTTTCAGTATCGGTAGGCATGTGTAATCGGCTCCTCACATTCAAATCATATCGAAGCATCTATCGTAGTCGTCGCAGTGCAGATAACAAGGCGGGCCACCTCAATCGTCGACGCTCGGCCAGAAACGTCATCAAAGCAACAGCTCCGCGATCTGCACCGCATTCAGCGCCGCACCCTTGCGAATCTGGTCGCCACATACGAACAGCGACAACCCGCGCCCGTCCGTCACACTCAGGTCCGTGCGGATTCGGCCGACGTAAACGTTATCCCGATCCGACGCGTCCAGCGGCGTCGGAAAGCGATTGCTCTCACGGTCATCCATCAGCGACACGCCCGGCGACTGTCGCAGCACTTCGCGAGCGGTCGCTTCGTCAATCGGGTTCTCAAATTCAATCGTGATGCTCTCGGCATGTGCCCGCATCACCGGCACGCGAATGCACGTCGCATTCACGCCCACCTTCGCGTCGTTCCAGATCTTGTGCGTCTCGTGCACCATCTTCATCTCCTCCTGGTTGTAGCCGTTCGGCTGCATGTCGGAGTTGTGACTGAAGAGGTTGAACGCATACTGGAACGGGAAGATCTCCATCGTCGGGGGCTTGCCTTCGAGCACTTCCCGGCTCTGCTGCTCAAGCTCCGCCATCGCGGCAGCGCCCGCGCCGCTCGCCGCCTGGTACGTGCTCACAATGATGCGCTTCGCCTTCGCCGCCTTGTGCAGCGGCGTGACGGGCACGAGCATGATGATCGTCGAGCAGTTGGGGTTGGCGATGATGCCCGGCTTCTCGCCGAGCTTGATGCCCGCCTGCTCGATCGCTTCGGGGTTGACCTCCGGCACAACCAGCGGCACGCCCTCCGTCATGCGGAACGCAGACGAGTTGTCGACCACGACCGCCCCGGCCGCGACCGCGGCGTCTGCGTACTTCTTGCTGATCGAACCGCCGGCACTGAACAGCGCGAGGTCGACGCCCTTGAAGCTCTTTTCGGTCAGTTCCTCGATGGTGTACGTCTTGTCGCGGAAGGCGACGCTCTTGCCCGCGCTGCGTGCCGAGGCAAGCATTTTCAACTCGCCGATCGGGAAATTGCGTTGTTCGAGAACGCGGAGGAACTCCTGGCCTACCGCGCCGGTGACGCCGACGATGGCGACGTTCGGAGCGCTGGTTCGGCCAGCGGAGCGTGATTGGTCAGCAGCATGGGGAGCGGAGGTCATCGTATCGGTTTCCAGAATGCTTGGAGAAACTGGGGGCAAAAGGAACAGTATAGCAGCGCTGGGTGGGTCGGTGGGGCAGGCAGTGCAGCTTAAGCTGCACTGCCTTGGTCGGCGTGGATACCCCCCACCCTCGTATACACCTTGAAACGCTACGCCTTGACCATCGCCAATATCTCGTCCGGCAGCGTCGGCGTCGCACCGGGCTGACCCGCGACATAGGCGCCCACATGGTTCGCCAGGTTCGCGATCTTCTGCGGGTTCATCCGCAACACGCGCCCCACCAGCACCGCTGCGGCTACGGAATCGCCGGCCCCCACCGGGTCGGCGTCGTCGGCCACGGGGTATTCCGCCGGCTCGCCATCGACCGTGCCCTGCGGCGTGTACAGCCGTGTGCCCTGCTTGCCGCGGGTGAGCACGATCATGTCAAACTTGAACTGCTTCATGAGCGCCGCCGCCATCGCGTCCGCATCGTCCGCCGCGTCGAGGTATATCTCGCGGGCAATGGCGGGCAGCTCATGCTCGTTGAGCTTGAGCACGGTCGCCAGCTCGCAGCTGCGGCGGAGCATTCGCGCGTCGTAAAAGTTCTGTCGCAGGTTGACGTCAAACAGCCGTACCGCCTGCCGGGCGGTGTCGAGAAAGCGGTAAATGCTGTTGCGGGCCTGCGCGTCCCGCTGGGCGAGGGTGCCGAAGGCCACCGCGGCACACGTGCGAGCCAGGTCTTCAAGGTCGAAATCGAAGGATAGTACGTCCCACGCGACGTTCTGGACGATATCAAAGGTGGGCTGCCCGTCGGCGTCGAAATCGACGTAAACCGTGCCGGTGGGCTTGTCCGGGTCGGTCTGGATGAACTCGGTCGTGACGCCGCGTTCTTTGACCTGGTCGATCAGCAGTTGGCCAAGCTCATCCTGGCCGACGCGACTGACGGGCACGCCTCGGCCCTGACGGACCTGGGCCAGCTGATGGGCGTGCAAGGCCACGTTCAGCGGAGCGCCGCCGAGGCGTTGGCTCTCGGGGAAGAGGTCGAACAGGGCTTCGCCGATGCCGACGATGGTGAATCGTTCGCGGGTCATGGTGAATCAGGTTAGCAAACTTCGAGCCAGCGGTGCGAACGGGTTGCGTTGGGACATGGCCGGGAATAGCCGGCGGATTCGTGGGGTTGCTCCATGAGTTTGCAGAACAGTTGATACGACCACGCGGCTTCGGCACTTGCGACATTTAGCGGCGGTGCTCGCACCGCCTTCTTCGGCCCGCAGGGCCGAACGCGCTGGCCAAGGCCCGCGGCTAAATGGAACCCCGCGTTGTCGCATGAAGGCCGCTTGCGGAAAAAGGGGTGTCGGCGGCGGGATTCGGGCCTAGAATAGGCGGGAGATGAGCATGGGCACACTGAGCCGGACGTGCCTGGTCCTGGTGTTAATCTGGGGCTGGGGAGGAGGTCTGGCGGCAGGTCAGGCGAATAGGCCGACGGTCTATATCGAAGACTCGCCGGCAGCGCAGGAGTTGTTCGACGAAGCACGCAGCTTCCGTCGGCAGGATCGCCTCGCGGACGCTGCGGAGCGGCTGCAACGCGTCATCGACGAATACCCCCACAAGCTGATGCGCATTGATGAAGCTGGCGAGGACGTCTACGAGGACGCCCTGCTTCAGGTGCATCGTGCGCTGCTGAATGACCGCAGTTTGCGCGAGGCCTACCGCAGCCGATACAGCGGCCGGGCGCAGCGTCGGCTGGACGAAGCGTTAGAACCCTGGCCCGACGGTGAGGCGATGGAGCGGGTCGCGCGGCGGTACACGATGACTCGGCCGGGCCTTGAGGCGGGCCTGCTGCTGTCGGGCTGGTACCTCGAACGAGCGGACGGCCGAAGCGCCGCGAGCGTACTGGACACGCTCGAACATCATCCGGACCTGGGCGACCATCGCGAGCGTTACGACTACCTCCAGGCGGTGGCGGGCCTGCTCGGTCGGGACCGCGATAGGCTGCACCGACACCGCGACATCCTGATCGAAGACGGCGAAGACGACGCGGTCAGCCAACTCGACGCGCTCGCTCACCGACTGCACCCCCCGCTTCGACTGGAGCAGCCCGACCATGTGATGGTCGACGTGGGCGATCTGCCCGAGCTGCTTCGCCGACCGCTGTGGGAGACGG
Source organism: Phycisphaerales bacterium AB-hyl4 (assembly GCA_041821185.1). Classification (NCBI taxonomy): domain Bacteria; kingdom Pseudomonadati; phylum Planctomycetota; class Phycisphaerae; order Phycisphaerales; family Phycisphaeraceae; genus Natronomicrosphaera; species Natronomicrosphaera hydrolytica. The sequence goes on from JBGUBD010000003.1 coordinate 346,480, forward strand.
AAGTCGACTTCACGGCCAGCCCCTCGGAGGCCCGCGGCGATCGACGTCCGCCGGGCGTGCAACCCGGTCGGCGAAGCGGGCGCGGCGGCGGTCGTGGTGAAGATCACCACCCGCCTGTCATGCCCACCGCCGGCGAAAACCACCTTTACATCAACGAAGGCAGACAGGTCCGGGCGCTGGACCGCAACTCCGGCTGGACGACGTGGGAGTTCAAGTGGGAGCCGGACCAGATGCAGGAGGCCGGCTTCCCGCAGTTCGGCCGTATGGCCAGCGGCGGCGCGGAATCGCAGCCGGTCGTGTTGCACGGCCAATACGCCTTCGCAGTGATGGGTCACAGCTCGTTTTGGCCCGCGCGCTGGCAGGGTGATACCTCGCCGACCGCGCTGGTTGCACTGGACCGTGACACCGGCGAAAAACGCTGGCTCATCGAGCCGGCCGAGCTTGACGAAGTCTTCGAACGCTCCAACTTCCAGGGCACGCTCATCGCTGGCGAAGACACGCTGTTTTCGCTGGTCCGCCGCAGCCAGGCGTCCGGCTTTCAGGACACGTTCCTCGTCGCGATCAACCAGCGTGACGGCTCGCTGCGCTGGCGACGCCACCTTTCCAGCGCTGCAACCACCAGCCGCTACGCCACCGGCCCGCGGCCGGAGATGTCGGCCTACGGCAGCACGATCTACGTCAGCGACAATATCGGCACCGTCGCAGCCATCGACACCCGGCACGGCACGCTGCGATGGGCCCGCGTGTTCACCCCCGACCGCAGCATGATCGAACGCGGCGTGCTCCGCGGCGAAATCGGCACATCCGACCGAGTGCTCGGCAAGCCCATCCGCATGGCGGGCGGCCTCATCGTGCCCAGCCCCGCGATGGAAGGTCGAAAGATCTTTGTCTTCGACCCCGACACAGGCGAGGTCCGACAGGAACTAAGCGATCCGACGTGGGCTCGGGCGAATCACCTGTTGCCGATCGCCGGCGACGTGCTCGCGATTGGTCGGGATGTCGTGCTGTTCGACGGCGAAACGCTGGAAGCGAAGTGGCGACATCGGCTGGAAGGCGACCGGCAAGCCGAGATCACCGGCCGGGCGGCGATCAGCGAACGCCATGTCCTCATTCCGACCAACGATCAGATACTCATGCTCCGCCGCGAGGATGGCGAAGTGGCCCGTCGCATTGAAACCGACGAGCCGGGCAACGTGCTCGTGTTCGACGGCCAACTTGTGATCGCCGCGCACGAGTCGGTGCGCAGCTACCTCGACTGGCGGCGGGCGGCGAACCATCTGCGTCAGCAGGTGCGCGATCGGCCGGAGGACGCGGGCGCGGGGTTGGCGTTGGCCCACCTGGCGCTGCGGGCGAATCAGTCGAGCGTGGTGCTTGAAGGCGTAGATGCGGCATTGGACGCGCTGCAGCGGCCGGCGCTGCGTCAACGGCCGAGCGAGCACCGCCGACAGCAGGCCGACGTCTTCGACAAGCTGCTGGACCTGGTCAGACTGACCGGCGACAGCGAACTATCGCTGCGCGGCGACCTGTTTGACCGCATGGCCACGACCACCGCCGGCCCGAAGCAGGATGTGGCCTACCACCTCGCGGTGGCGGAGCATCATGTGGCGAAAGAGCAGCCGCGTCAGGCGGCGGAGCACCTGCAAGCCGTGCTGCTGGACGAGACACTGTCGAGCCAGTTGTACGAGCAGCCGCAGGTCGCGCGACAGGCGGGGCTGGAGGCGAGGCGTCGATTGGTCGCGTTGGTGGAACGTGAAGGCCGCGACGTGTATGCGACGTTTGATGCACAAGCCGAGCGTCAGCTGGACCGCATGCTGGCCCGCGATGAGTCGGCCGAGGCGCTGGCCCGGCTGGCACGGCAGTATCCGCTGGCCCGTTCCGCGCCGCGGGCGCTGCGCGAGGCGGGGCGACTGTATGCGGCCGACGATGCGTTCGGTATGGCGGCGCAGCAGTTCCGTCGCGCGTTTGACCATGCGATGGAGGAAGCGCCGCAACTGCTGCCGGAGATTGTCGGCGAACTGGCCGAGCTGTTTGTGCAGCGCGATCGACCGCGCCAGGCGGCGGCGTGGCTGGAGCGGGTGCGTCAGCTTCAGCCGGACCTTGAGCCGATGCGCGACGGTGAGCCGACGTCGCTCACGCAATGGATCAGCGAGCTTTCGTCGTTGGAAGGCATGGCGGGTGATCGGCCGAAGCTCGCGCTGCCGTTGCAGCAGCCGCGCGTGCTGGCGGGCAAGCCGCTAGTGCCTGCGAGCAGCGGAGCGGACGAACACGCGACCGACCGCCTCTTGACGTTGGATAGTGGCGTGCTTCGCCTGCACGTGGGGCCGACGCTGGAGTCGGCGTGGGAGCGCGACGTATCCGATGAGCCGATGACCGCCTTGAGCGTGACGACGGAGCAGGTGCTGCTGTGGCTGGAAGACTCGCGAAAAGTGGTGGCGCTGGACAGCAAATCGGGGGACACGTTGTGGCAGCCGGTCGAAGTTGACCAGATGCTCAGCGAAGCCGGCGATCCGCGCGAACGCGACGCCGCTCGCCCGCGCGAGCAGCGCGAGTTCATTGAAATGATCGAAGTCGGCCCGATCCGCCAGGGGCCGGGCGGCCGCGTCGAAGTCGGACGCCATCTGGGCAATAACGGCGAAGGCATGACCCCGCTGGTCGGCACTCAGACGCTTGTGCTCGCCGACGGGCAGGGGCGCGTGGTCGGCCTCGACCGCGCGACCGGGCAGGTGCAATGGGCCCGTCTCGTGCCGATCGACGAACTGACCGCTGTTGATGCGAATCATGACTCGGTCGTGCTCGCCGGCGTTTCCGGCATGGGCACGGACGCGGTGGTCGGCACGCTGATCGTGCTGGACATGCTCACGGGCGAGCCGCACTTCCCCGCAGTGGAAGACAACGACCCGCCGCAGTGGGTTGGCTTTACGGCAGACAACCTCGTCGCCGTCGCCACGAGCAACCAGGTCGCCGCGTATCAACTCGGCACGGGCGACGCCGCCTGGCGGCTGACGCTCGGCGAACGCTCAACGCCGCTGACCGATCGCGGCTGGTCCGACGAACACCTGCTGCTGCTGCTGGACAACGCCGGCATGGCGCTGACCATCGAGGCCGCGAGTGGGCAGTTGCTCAATCGCCTCAGCTTGGCCGATGGCGTAGGCGCGTCACGCATTCACGCGGACGCGGTTGAGCCGAACTGGCATCTGTCGACGCCGACGAGCATGCTCGCGATCACCGAACAGGGCCGCGTGGCGTGGCGTGACGCGGTGAGCCTGTCACGCAAGCAGTTCGTGCACCAACTCAACAGCCGGGATCATGCCATCATTCTGCATCGTGAGATGCCTGACAATGGTGAAATGGCCCGCAACTTCGACAACCGCCTGATGATCCGCATCCGGCCCGGCGATGGCGACGCCATCGACATCGACCGCGAGCCGCATGGCCTGAACGATCACGACGTCGACGTTGACACCCGCTATCGCCTGTTCATCCTCGAACGCACGACCGGCAGGCTGATCGACGACCGCCCGCTCGGGCCCCTGCCCGCTCGGCTCGAATCCGGCCCTGCCATGTTGCTCGACAACCACCTCGTGTTCGATCTGCACGACCGCACGCTGATCATCCCCGGTGCGAGCGACGCATCATCGAACCGAGACGAGTGAAAACCGATACCGCGACACGCAGCACGTCACTGCACGACTTCGCCGCCGCGCTCCTGCCACAATTCCAGCCCGCCGCGGAAGTCGTACACCTGTCCGTGGCCGTCCTGAATGAGTTGCTTTGCGCCTGCGGGTCCGCGAGAGTCGGCCCAGTCACGGCCGTACACCACGATGTGATCCGCCCGCGTCAGCCGTGGATCGTTGCGCGAAAGCTCCGCCAGCGGAATGTTCACCGCATCGGGAATATGCCCCTGGGCGAACTGCTCCGGCCGACGCACATCGACAATCAACAGTCGATTGCCACGCCGACTTTCTTCCGCCGCTTCTCGCAGCTCGACCACGCGGTTGTATTCGATCAGCACCAGATCGCGGTCGCTGGTCGTCCGCGTCGTACAGCCGACGAACATCAAAAGCCCGATCAGCAGCACCAGTCCCGTTGCCGACTTATCAGTCATATATCCAGTCATGCTTTTTGCATCCGAATCGTGGATCAACATCAGTAAGGCCACACCCCTCAAGCATACGCGATCCGCCCGCTGACAGCATGGTGGCAGCGAGTGGCCGGAGCATGCTTGGCCCGGTGCGGGCGGATCGGTTATACCTGTGGCAGGCCGACCCGGCCGCTGGGAGTGGTGACAGGTATGCCGATCGAACGCCATTTTCTCGACTGGCAAACGCCGGCGCTGCCTGCGGCGGTGGCGTGGCTTGGCGAACGCTTTGCCGGGGCGGACGGGATGTGGGACCTTTCGTCGCTGACGCTGGCATTGCCCAGCGCCGAGGCCGGGCGTCGACTGAATGAGTTGCTCGTGCGTGCGGCGGGTGAGGCACTCGTGTTGCCCGAAGTGAAAACGCCGGGCGAGTTGCCGGAGCTTTTTTATACGCCGACGACACCGATCGCGCATGGCCTGCACGCCACGCTCGCGCGTGTGTCCGCGTTGCGGGAAGCGGATCGCGAACTGGTGCGTGTGATCGTGCCCCATCCGCCCGAGCCGAGCGACTGGCCGCAGTGGTGGTCGTTGGCGACGCAACTGGAACAGCTAGCCGAGCAGTTGGCGACCGGCGGGCTGCGCGTCACGGACGTGCCTGCCGAGTTGGAACGTCAGGCAGTCGAGCGGACGGAACAGGCCGACCTGCGATGGCAGGCGCTGGCGGCGTTGGAGCAGGCATATCTCGACACGCTTGACGCGTTGGGCCTCGCCGACCGTCATGCCAGTCGGCTTGACGCGATCGCCAGCGGGGGGTGTGCGTTTGATGGCGAGTTGATTCTGCTGGGCATGGCCGACCTCGGCAAGCCCACGACGGACATGCTCGACCAGGTTGATGCGAACATCATCGCGCTCGTGCACGCCCCCGACCACCATGCCGCGGGGTTTGACCATCAAGGCGTACTGATCAGCAGCTACTGGCAGCGGCAGCCCGTGCCGTTGCGCAACGAAATGCTGCATTTCGTCGACCGCCCCACCGACCAGGCTCGCGAGGTGGTGCGTCTGCTGGCCGAGCACGCGGACGGGCGATACAAGCTCGATGAGATCACAGTCGGCCTCGGAGATGAAAAGCAGGCGGGCGTCGTTCGGCGGGCACTCGAGTTGGCCGACGTGCCCACGCGTTTCGCGGCCGGCAAACCGCTGAACCAGACCCGCCCCGCCGCCTACCTCGCCGTGCTCGGCCGATTCGCCAGCCAACGTCGCTTCGATGACCTCGCCGAGCTGCTGCGCCATCCGGACGTGGAACGGCAAGTGATCGAACTAGTTTCGAGTTCCGAGTTCCGAGTTTCGAGTTCGCAAGACATCGCCGAAGGTGAACAACTCGAAACTCGAAACCCGAAACTTGAAACTCATCACTGGCTCACCCTCCTCGACCGCTACGCCGCCGAGCATTTGCAGGGCCGCGTCGACGGCCACTGGCTGGGCAGCGCTGAAAAGCAGGATCGGCTACGCGCCGTCTGGCAGGCGATCAACGCACTGCTTCCCGTACACCCGCGTGAGAAACGCCCCCTGCCCGCATGGAGCGAGCCGATCGCCGACGCGTTACGCAAGGTGTATGGCTCGTTCAACCTCCAACGCCACGATCGCCACCACGAAGCCCTCATCCGCTGCCTCGAAACACTCGCCCAGGCGCTGCGCGAACAAGCAGACTTGGATAATGTGGCGAGTTTCACCGACACTTCCAACTCGAAACTCGAAACTCCAAACTCGAAACTCATCCCCACGCTCACCGCATCCGAAGCGATCGCGCTCACGCTCAGCCGCGTCGCATCACAGCGGTTGCCCGAGCCCGGCGGCACAGCGGCGGTCGAACTCATGGGCTACCTCGAACTGCCCCTCGACGATGCGCCCATGCTCGTGCTCACATCAATGAACGAAGGGGCCGTGCCCGCTTCGCACGCGGGCGATGCGTTTTTGCCTGACTCAATGCGGCGATCGCTCGGCCTGCCCGACAGCGATCGCCGACTCGCGCGCGATCTCTACCGCCTGCACGCGATCGTGCACAGTCGGCCGAGCGTCACACTGCTGGCATGTCGACGTTCGATGGAAGGCGAGCCGCTCGCGCCAAGTCGCCTGCTGCTCAATGCGGACGAGGCGACGCTGGTGCAGCGTGTGCGTGCGTTTTATGAAGACGATGGCTCGGCCGACCGCGCTGCTTCGCCGATGCTGCTTTCCCCGGGTGAACGCGATCAGTTTCTCATTCCATTCCCGCCGTTGGACGTGCCGGTGATCGACAAGCTGCACGTCACCGCCTTTCGCGCGTACCTTAGCTGTCCGTATCGCTTTTACCTGCGACACATCGCCAAACTCACTGGCGTCGATGATCGTGTGGTCGAACTCGACGGCGCAGCGTTCGGCACACTGGCCCATCAGGTGCTCGCCGCATTCGGACGAAGCGACGTGACCGATTGCGAACACGCGCCGACGTTGATCGACTACCTCAACGAGCAACTCGACGACCGCGTCCGCCGAACGTTCGGCCGCGACCAACGCCCGGCTGTACGCGTGCAGGTCGAACAGCTACGCGAACGCCTTGCCGCCTTCGCCGAGCAACAGGCCCGCCTCGCGAGCGAGGGTTGGCGGATCGTGCCCAAAGCAACAGAGACCGAGCTGAGTCGTACACTTTCAGTCGATGACACGCCGTTCACCCTGCTCGGCCGCATCGACCGCATCGACCATCACCCCGACCTTGGCTATCGCATCATCGATTACAAGACTTCCGACACCGCCAAGCGCCCCGATCAGACGCATCGCAAGTCGGTCGATGGCGAAAAGGTGTGGGTCGATCTGCAACTACCGCTTTACCTCGACCTCGCCGCGTCGGTTGATATCGCGGGCAGTGTGGCCGTGGGCTATTTCAACCTGCCCAAAAAGCTTGCCGACGTGAAGCTGGAAACCGCCGAGTGGGACGATCAGGCGCTAGCCGACGCGCGTGAGACACGCGACCATGTGGTGCGTGCGTTGCGCGATCGTCGTTTCTGGCCCCCCGAATCACCGCCGACGTTCGCCGACGAATTCGCGGGCGTATGTGCCGACGCCGCGATCGACCGCGCCACGCTCATTCACCAGAGCACCCCTCAAGGCAATGCGCCATAAAAAGTGCACTGCCTGTATTGATGAACGCATGACCGACACGTTACACAACTCGGCCGAGCACCGCCCCGCGCTCAATGTCATGCTCGACCCGCATCGGCTCATCCGTGCCTCGGCCGGCGCGGGCAAGACGTATCAGCTCACGCTGCGCTACCTTCGTCTGCTGGCCGCGGGTGCAGAGCCGGAGTCGATTCTCGCCACGACGTTCACCCGCAAGGCGGCGGGCGAAATTCTCGCGCGCGTGCTCGGCCGACTTGCCGAAGCCGCCGACGACGACAAGGCACGCGATGCCCTGGCGCGCGACCTCGGCGTCGAGTTGACCCAGGCCGACTGCCGCAGCTTGCTCGCCACGCTCGTGCGTCGGCTGAATCGGCTTGCCATCTCCACCATCGACAGCTTCTTCAACCGCATCGCGAGCACGTTCCGCTTCGAGTTGAACCTGCCGCTCGAACCGCAGTTGATGGACGAGTCGCATCCGGTCGCGCGACAGCTGCGTCTGGAAGCGATCGAAGCGATGCTCGCCGACCACGACGACCTGCACGCCCTGCTCGACCTGCTGCGCCGATTGCATCACGACACCACCGCCCGCCCGGTGATGCAAGCCATCGACGGCATCGTCACCAATCTCTACGATCTTTACCGTCAGGCACCGCATCGCGAGACGTGGGCCAAGCTCATCGTTCCGCCCGGCCTGCTCGAACGAACCGACCTCATCGCCGCGATCGAAGACCTGGCGAACGCTGCCGAGCACCTGCCCGACGACAAGCGTTTCGCGACAGCGCATGGCAAGAGTCGCGACGCCGCGCTCGCTCAGCAGTGGGACGTGTTTCTTAATACCGGGCTTTCGAAGGTGGTCGCCGCGGGAAAGGCGGACTACTACAAGAAGCCGTTGCCGCCGCCACTGGCCGGGGCGTACCTGCCGCTGGTCGAGCACGCGAAGGCGAATCAGGTCAAGCAGCTTCGCGACCAGACGCTGGCCACGTTCGACCTGCTGCACCACTTCGATGTGCACTACGTCCGCTTGCGCGCCCGACAGCAGGTCGTGCTTTTCAGCGATCTCACGCACAAGCTCGCGCGTGAGTTGCCGCTGCTCGGCGACGAGCTGCTGATGGAAATCTACTTCCGCCTCGACGCACGCGTGTCGCATTTGCTGCTCGACGAGTTTCAGGACACCAGCCTCGACCAGTGGCGTGTGCTCGCGCCGTTCGCCCACGAGATCCGCGACAACGGCCCCGACCCGAACCTCTCCGGCCGAAGCTTCTTCTGCGTCGGCGATGTCAAGCAGGCGATCTACGGCTGGCGCGGCGGCTGTGCGGAGCTGTTCGACCTTGTCGACGCCGACTTCCCCGGCGCGAGCATGCCGCTTAGCGTCAGTTGGCGTTCATCGCCCATCGTGCTCGATACGGTCAACCACGTTTTCAACAATCTCGCCGACTGCGCCGCGATCAAAGACGACCTGCCCGCCGTCGAACGCTGGACCCTCGGCTACGACGAGCACCGCCCCGCCGACCATCACCATAATCTGCCAGGCTACGTGCAACTCATCACCTCCACCCCCGCCCTTTCCACCGCCGACGTCGACGAAGACATCGCGCCTGACGACGAAGACACGCTCGGCCCGCCCGCCGAAGCGCCGCACGAAACTTTCATCGCCGAGCAGGTCAAGGCGATACACGACGCCGCGCCCGGCCGCAGTGTGGCGGTGCTCGTGAGCACAAACAAGGCGGTGCATCGCCTGATCTACGCGCTTCGCAAACTCGCGCTGCCGGTCAGCGGCGAAGGCGGCAACCCGTTGACCGATTGCCCCGCGGTGAACGCCGTGCTGTCGACGCTCACGCTGGCGGACCACCCCGGCCACTCGGCGTCGGCGTTTCACGTGGTCAACTCGCCCATGGGGTCGGTGGTCGGGCTGAAGTCGATCGGCGCCGCGGCGTGTGAAGAGACCGCCATGCTCATCCGCCGATCGCTGCTGAACGACGGCTACGCCGCCACGCTCGCGCGATGGGTCCGCCAGCTCGCCCCGTCGTGCAACGAGCGAAGCCTCACCCGGCTGATGCAACTGGTCGACATGGCCGAGCAGTACGAGCCGTTGGCAACGCTGCGGCCGACGCAGTTCGTCGCGTATGTCGAAGCGACCAACGTCGAAGAGCCCACGCCCGCGCCGATCCGCGTGATGACGATCAACAAATCGAAGGGGCTTGAGTTTGACGCGGTCGTGCTTGCCGAGTTGGAGCGTTCGCTGTCGAGCCGATGGGAAGTGCTCGTCGATCGGCCGACGCCGACGGACGAGATCGAAGCGGTATATCGCAATCCGAACCAGGCGCTGCGCGACCAGGTGCCGCAGCTCGTCGGGCCATACGAACAGCAGCGGGCGCAGCAACGGCGGGAAGATTTGTGCAAGCTGTACGTCGCGATGACGCGAGCGAGACATGCGCTGCACATGGTGGTCCGCCCGCTTGAGCCGAAGAAGGATGGATCACCCAGAAGCATCGGGCTCAGCTTTGCTGCGATGCTGCGTGATACGCTCGCCGAGGCCGACGATGATTACAACGGCGGACAGGTGTTGTACGAACGCGGCGATGCAAAGTGGGCGCAGCGGCTGGGCGATGTTGAAACGACGCCCCGTGCGGACCCCGCAGATGAGCAACCCGCCTCAGGCTCATCAACAGACTTGGAAGGCGACGGCTTGCGGGCATTGGCCAAAGCGTCCGCAGCCTCACGACGAGGTTGGGTAACGGTGAGCCCATCATCGCTGGAGCACGGCGGCCGCGTGCGCGGCAGCGACTTGCTCAACCTAGACGCGGGGCAGGCTCGGCTACGCGGCACGCTGATGCACGCCTGGTTCGAGCGCGTCGGCTATGTCGACGAAGAGCCGATGCCGGACGAGACAACGCTGCGGGCGACGGCGCAACAGGTCACGCCGGACGTGAGCGAGGCTTGGCTAAGCGAGCAGGTGGAGGCATTTCGCGCGATGTTGGCTCGGCCGAGCGTGCGCGAGTTGCTGAGTCGGCAAGGGGCGACCGATCCGCCGTGGCGGGAGAAGCGGTTTGCGATGGTCGAAGACGGCCGACTGATGCGCGGCCAGTTCGACCGCGTGGTGGTCTGGCGTGATGCCGACGGCCGGGCGACGAAGGCCCTGCTGGTCGATTTCAAGACCGATCGCGTCGCGGGCGAAGCGTTGACTGAGCGTGTGGAGGTGTATCGCCCGCAGGTCGAGGCGTACCGCCGGGCGATTGCAAAATTGCTTCGGCTGAATGTGGCGGATGTGTCCGCCCGGCTCGCTTTTGTCGAGTCAGGGGAAGTCGTCCTTTGTGGGCAATCGTAACTACCATATAATGCCCGGCCCACAGGAGGACGCAGAATGAAAATCGCAATAGCATGCGATCACGGCGGGTTCGCTCTCAAGCAACCGATCATGGACCTCATCAAGCAACAGAGCCACGCCGTGCTCGACCTCGGCGCACATCAGTACGATGCGGCCGACGATTACCCCGACTTCGCCCGCTACCTCGGCCAGGCCATTCAACACGGCCAGGCCGACCGCGGCATTCTCCTCTGCGGCTCGGGCATCGGCGCGTGCGTCGCCGCCAACAAGCTCACCGGCGTCCGGGCCGGCGTCTGCCACGACGTCTACTCCGCTCATCAGGGCGTCGAACATGACGACATGAACGTCATCTGCCTCGGCGCTCGCGTCATCGGCGAAGCGCTCGCGGTCGACCTCGTTACCGCCTTCATCAACGCCAAGTTCACCGGCGAAGACCGCCACGCCCGCCGACTCGAAAAGATCAAAGCCATGGAAGCGGCAGGGTGAGGTCAATGTGACGTGTGGCATGTTGAATCGCGAACGGCTGAACATCCCACATGCCAGATGCCACTTCCGACATCCCCAAGCTCCCCCGCACCTTCTTCCGCCGCGAGCCGGTCGCCTTAGCCAAATCATTGCTCGGCCAACGCCTCGTCCGCACCCTTGACGACGGCACGCGACTCGCTGGCTTGATCGTCGAAACCGAAGCCTACCTCGGCATCCCCGACCTTGCCGCTCACACCGCCCGCGGCCGACGCACGCCACGCAACGAGTCCATGTGGGGCGACGCCGGCCACGCCTACGTCTACTTCACCTACGGCATGCACCACTGCTTCAACGTCGTCGCAGGCAAGCCCGACCACCCCGTCGCCGTGCTCATCCGTGCCCTCGAACCCACCGAAGGCCTCGACGCCATGCACGCCCGCCGCGCCACTCCCCGCTCGCGCGCCCGCCGCGACACCGACCTCTGCTCCGGCCCCGGCAAGCTATGCCAGGCCCTGGCCATCACCCGCGACCTCGACGGCGTCGACCTCACCAAAGATTCACGCCTGCACCTCGAACGCGTCCGCCATCGCCGCTATCCTGATTCCAGCATCGTCACCACCACCCGCGTCGGCGTCGCCTACGCCGGCGAATGGGCGGACAAGCCGCTGCGTTTTTATGTCAAAGGGAACCCGAACATCAGCAAAGCATAGTTTCGAGTTTTTAGTTCCGAGTTTCGAGTTGACGCTCGGCCCGGCAACTGCCTCCTGGAACGTCGACGGACTGATGTTCCCCAACTCGAAACTAGAAACTAGAAACTAGAAACCAACCCCAATGCCCCCCTGGCCCACCCACACTCTCGCTCCGACGGACCTTGTCGTCGGCCCATGTGCCTGGCGTATTGGCATGCTCGCCGACCACGCCGACTATGTGCTCGCGCATCGCTCGCTTGTCGTGATCACACCGGACGATGACGATGCCCTGCTCGCTGCCGCCGCGCCGCAGTTGGCGGACCTGCCGGTCATGCTCATCATGCCCGAGCCGAGCTTCGCCCGCCGCTTCCCCGGCAGCATTGAAAGCCGCATGCAAGCCCTCGGCCGCGACCGCCTCGACGCGCTGATGCTCCATGTCGACGACGTCACCGAACTGAAAAGCGGCGGCCTGCTCCAGACGATGTTCGACCTGCGAACGAGCAACGTCGTGACGCACCTGGGCCTGGCCAGCGACGATCCGCGCGGTGTCGAGTGGCTGGCGGGCAACACGGCCGTCCGGCTGCTGGGCGTGCCCTACAGTCTCACGGACCAGGCCGTGCGTCACCGGGCGCTGCCCGCCGCGGCGGAGTATGGCATGGCGGCTGTGGCGTTGACGAGCCCGGCGGACGAGGCGGGCCTACGATTCGCGCTGGCTGAGCGTGAGCGTGTGCTGCCGCTGCTCGATCGGCCGCTGCCGGAGACGTGGCCGGCGATGTCGGAAGACGAGGTCGAGGCCGCCTGGCAACGCTTCCAGGCCGACCAGCCGCCGCCCGCCGCCCTGCCGCGTGGCCGCCCGCCGGTGGGGGACGAATCGTGAGATTTCACCTTCGGTGCTGGCGTCGCGGTACTCGGCCGGGTAAGCTTGCGCGGATAGTGCCTAGGGGCCTGTGGATCGCCGTGAACACCGTGTTTGGTGCTCGAAGTCATGAGTGAATCGAATCCGTCTCAACCGGAAAAGAATACGCCGCAACTCGACGACGAATTGCAGCGCGAAATTGACGCCGCCCTGGGCAACCAGAGCATGGACGACCTGCTCGCCGAGGCGGACAACGCCGACGCGCCCAGCGACGCCGGCGATCAACCCGCCGCAGCAGCCGGCGACGCCGCCCCGTCTGGCGGTCAGCCTGCCGAGATTCACCACGAGATCCGACGCGGCCGCATCGTCGCCATTCGTGGCGAAGACGTGTTCGTCGGCCTCGCGGGCGACGCCGGCAAGATGCAGGGCATCGTCCCACTCGTCCAGTTCGATCGGCCGCCTCGCATCGGCTCGATCATGGACTTCGTCGTCGAACGCACCGACGAAGCGCAAGGCCTCATCTACCTCTCCCGCGAAGGCGCCATCAGCCACGCCACATGGGAACAGCTCCAGCGCGGCGCTCACGTTGACGGCCGCGTCACCGCCACCAACAAAGGCGGCCTCGAACTGGAAATGGTCGGCGGCATCCGCGCCTTCATGCCCGCCAGCCAGATCGACCTCCACCACGTCGACGACCTCGAAGCCTTCGTCGGCCAGAAGCTCGAAGCCAGCGTGCAGGAAATCGACCGCAAGTCGAAAAAAGTCCTGCTCAGCCGACGACACCTGCTCCAGCAGCGACAGGAAGTCGAGAAGAAAAAGACCCTCGCCACGCTCGAAGTCGGACAGACCATCGAAGGCAAGGTTTCCAACATCGTCGACTTCGGCGCGTTCGTCGACATCGGCGGCGTCGACGGCCTCATCCACGTCTCCGACCTCAGCTACACCCACGTCAACAAGCCCAGCGAAGTCGTTCAGCCGGGCCAGGCCGTGACGGTGAAAGTCCTCAAGATCGACGCGGAAAAAGAACGCATCAGCCTCGGCCTCAAGCAGGTGCAGCCCGACCCGTGGGAGGGCATCGAGACCCGCTACCAGACCGGCGGCCAGGTCGAAGGCAAGGTCGTCCGCACCGCCAGCTTCGGCGCGTTTGTCGAGGTCGAGCCGGGCATCGAAGCCCTGCTGCCGATATCGGAGATGAGCTGGAAGCGCATTCACAATCCCGAGGAAGTCGTCAAAGCCGGCGACAACGTCCGCCTCGCTGTGCTCAGCGTCGACCCGGCCAAGAAGCGCATGTCGCTCAGCCTCAAGCAAGCCACCGGCGACCCGTGGGTCGGCGCGGAGCGTAAATTCGCCGCCAACAGCCTCGTCGAAGGCAAGGTGCTCGGCACGACCGACTTCGGCGCATTCGTCGAGCTGGAAACCGGCATCGAAGGCCTCGTCCACATCTCCGAACTCAGCGACCGTCGCGTCGGCAAGGTCGAAGACGTGCTCAAGGTCGGCGACGTAAAACAATTCCGCGTGCTCGACATCAGCGAAGACGACCGCAAGATTCGCTTGTCGCTCAAGCAGGTCGACAAGCCCGAGCCGGAGGGCGCGAGCGCCGCCGAGATCGCCAAGCACAGCCAGAAGCCCGCAAAGAAGCAGTCGCGCAAAGACCTCAAGGGCGGCATGGGCTCCGGCGGCGGCATGGGCATGGGGTTGGGCGATTTGAAGCTGTGAGGTGTGAACGACTTTCCGGGTGCAGGCGATGGCTTCAGAGTCATTCAACACGGTTCGGCGACTAAGCCTTGCGTTGTCGCTCGTGCTGGCGATATTGCTCCTGATGGTCGTGCTGGGCATGCCCGGGGCGACCGTCGGTATGAGCCTTACCGCCGTTTCTTTGATCTGGCTGGCGTTCTGGCTTGTGCAGTTCCTTGATCTGATGGCATCGCCGACGCATCGTTTCCCCGGGCCGTATGACAAGCCCATCTGGGCGGCCGTGTTCATCTTCCTTTTCCCAGTTGCGCCGGTTGCTTTCTGGATATGGAAAAACACGATCGAACGACCTGCGCATTAGCGCCGTAGGGCAGGGCGTGCCGGGTGCCGCTGGTGGCTTTACATAACGGTAGGGGAACCGACGTTGCAGATTTCAGAGCGATATCTGATCTCGCCGGTGGGGAAATCCAAGTATGGGTGTGGCGTTGTCCTGCCCGCGCTGTTGATTGGCCTCCCGTTGGTGAACTGGGCTGTCTTTGGAACGGTGCCGATGTTCGGCCATGCCGCACCGCACATCACGATGCTCGATAGTCAACCAGCAACATCATTTGCTTTACTTTTTTATTTGCTTTTGGGGCTCAGTTGTCATTTCGGATATTACTTCAGCGAAGTCGACCAATTGAAAGATACCAGCCCGCTGTTAACCAACTTATCGCTCGTAGCAGGCCTGGCATTCGGTATTGTGAGCATGTTTGTGTAGCTGGATACCAGGTGCCGGGTGATGCTCAAGGACGCGGCGTAGCGTCCAGCCGGTCTCTCACAGAAACGATTTCAATTGAATAGCGTGGCAAGATACAATCACCTCCACGGTCATGATCACTACTCACCCGGCCCCGCAGCGTCTCTCTCTGCTCGACCGTTTCGATGCGCTGCCTTGGCACCTCTTCCTCCTCATCCTTTTCACCGTCCGCTGGCCGCTCGTCGTCCTCGGCAGTATTATCGCCCACCGAATCTTCGCCCCGCCTAATATCGCCGACCCTTTCGCCGACATGGACCCGTTCCTTTTTTTCGTTTACGGCGTCTTCATCAGCCCATTTGTTGAAACGGTTATCGAGTGCACGCTCCCGTACGCTCTGATGCGCAAGCTCCGCGGTGATCGCTTCAACATCACCCGCCCCTGGAGCTTCATGGTTGTGTCCGCAGTCATCATGGTCGCCCTCCACCCTATCGCCATCGCCATCTTTCCTGCCTTCATCACCGGCTTCATCTACGCCTACGGATACGCCCGCTTCGCGCGCGAAACCACGCTAGCCGCCATCATCCTCATTACCGCGCTTCACGGCTTCTCCAACCTCGTCGGCATCACCGTGTACTGGCTGGTGATCGGCATGTAAACGGGGCGCACTGACCTGCCTGCGAAATATGTGCCGGGTGCCACTGGTGGCTTGCCACCAGTGCCGATGAACGTCCAACGCCCGAACGCACTGGTGGACAAGCCACCAGTGGCACCCGACACCCGGCGCGTTAGACGCTTGCGCGTAGGCGCAAGGGCCTTGCGAGCAGGTTTTCGTCCCTTGCGCGTACTCACAAGAAGCTTATGAGTAGGTTTTAGAGGCTTATGAGCAGGCTTTCGTCGCTTGCGCGTAGGCGTAAGAGGCTTATGAGTAGATTTTAGAAGCTTATGAGTAGGCCTTAGAAGCTTATGAGTAGGTTTTCGTGGCTTATGAGTGGGTTTTAGACGCTTGCGCCGACGCGCAAGGGGGGCATCGGGCGCGGTGATGCGGATGGCAGCGTGGGAAGCGGGGTTTTCTCGGACGCGTGTAACAGGGGCAGACCTTGGGTGGGTCGCGGAGCACGATGCACCGTTGATTGCTTCACCCCCATCGCGGCAGGGCGAGCCCTGCCCTACACTACCGGACTGTGACCACACACCACGACCAATACGACATCGCCATCGTCGGCGTCGGCGCGGCAGGGATGATGGCGGCGATCTTCGCCGGCCGATCATCACCGAAAGGCACGCGCATCGTCGCGCTCGACGGCGCAACAAAGCTCGGCGCGAAAATCCTCGTCGCTGGCGGCGGCCGATGCAACGTTACCCATGACGTCGTCTACCCGCGCGACTACTTCGGCGCGTCGGCGAAGCAGGTGCAGCGCATTCTCAAGACGTTCACCGTCAAGCAGACGGTCGCCTTCTTCGAGCAGCTCAACGTCCGGCTCAAACGCGAAGACACCGGCAAGCTCTTCCCCACCACCGACCAGGCCCGCACCGTGCTCGACGCACTGCTCAAAGCCATGGCCGACGCGAAGGTCGAGCTGCGGACCGGTTGGCGTGTCACCGCCATCGACCGTGCTCCGCAATCGCCCGGCTTCATCATCCGCTCCGACGAGCAAGCCTTGCACGCCAGGCGCGTCATCCTCGCCACCGGCGGCAAGAGTCTGCCCAAGACCGGCAGCGACGGGTTCGGCTATGAACTGGTCAAACGGCTGGGCCACACGGTCACACCCACCTGGCCGGCGCTCGTGCCACTCATGCTGCCCAAGGGCTACTGGCTGACCGAGTTGTCCGGCATTGCCGCGGACGTCACGCTCACACTCGCCGCGGCCAGCGGCAAGGCCATGCACAAGCAGGCGGGCGCGATGCTCGTCACCCACTTCGGCATCTCCGGCCCGGCGGCGATGGACATCAGCCGACACTGGGTCGCAGCGCACAACGCGGACGCGAACGTGCAACTCACCGCCAACCTCACCGGCGACCTTGAGTTCGTCGACGTCGAAGCCATCGTGCAGGAAGAAGCACAACGCCGACCGAAGGCGACCGTGACCAGCGTGCCGCGCTGCTGGCTGCCCGAGCGGTTTGCGCAAGCGGTCGTGCGACACGGTGCGGGCATCGACCCCGGCACGCCGCTCGGCCACCTCAAGCGCGAAGACCGCCGACGCCTGGTGCACGCGCTGACCGCCCTGCCGCTGCCGGTGCAGCGCGACCGCGGCTACCTGTTCGCCGAGGTCACCGCCGGCGGCGTGCCGCTGGACGAAGTCGACCTCAAAACCATGGCGAGCAAACGCTGCGACGGGCTGCACCTCTGCGGCGAGATCCTCAACGTCGACGGCCGCATCGGCGGCTACAACTTCCAATGGGCCTGGTGCACCGGCCGACTCGCCGGCGAAGCGGCGGCGCTTCGCGGCTAACCGGCGAATTCGGTACGATGCCAACGTTCGCTGATCCGCACGCAGGACTGCCGATGCAACGCCACTTGCCCAACCAACTCACGCTGTTCCGCCTCGTGCTCGCGGCGCTGTTCTTCGTCATCCTCAATCAGTATCGCTATGCCAGTTCCACGCCGGACTGGATTCTGCTGATTGCGATGGTCGTGTTCATCGTCGCGGCACTGACCGATTACCTCGACGGCTACCTCGCGCGTAAATGGCAGGTCGAGTCGACGTTCGGCCGAATCATGGACCCGTTCTGCGACAAGGTGCTCGTCATCGGCGCGTTCATCTACCTCGCGGGCCCGCGATTCGTCATGCCCGACGCCGTGGACGATCGCGCGATCTTCGTCATGGTCAGCGGGGTCTACCCGTGGATGGTGGCGATCATTCTCGCACGCGAGTTGCTCGTCACCGGTGTGCGCGGCGAGCTCGAGGGCAAGGGCATCCAGTTCGGGGCGAACATGTCCGGCAAGCTGAAGATGGTGTTGCAATCCGTCACCGTGCCGGTCGTGCTGCTGATTGTCTTTTTCGATCCCAAGTTGGCGGGCCACGGCTGGATGGGCTGGGTGCGCGACATCCTCGTTTACCTGACGGTGATCGTCACGCTGGTCAGCGGCATCCCCTATTTCGTGCAGGCCGTGCGCGTGATGACCAGGTCATCCAATTCCAATTAGCCGCGGAGCGCAACCGCCCAGACGCTCTCCCTACGCAACAATAAGGTGAGATTCGATGAGCAAGACAGGTTACGTAGCGTTCGACCTCGGTGCCGAGTCCGGCCGAGCGATGTTGGCGGTGCTCGACGGCGAGCACATCTCGCTGACCGAGGCACACCGCTTCGCCAACACGCCGCAACGTCTGCCCTCCGGCTATCACTGGAACCTGCTGCAACTCTGGGCGGACCTCATGCAGGGCCTCACACGCGCCGGCGAGCTGGCGCGTGAGCAGAACGTCACGCTCGTCAGCCTCGGGGTGGACACGTGGGGCGTCGACTTCGGCCTCATCGGAAAAAGCGGGCAACTGCTCGGCCTGCCTTATGCCTACCGCGACGAACGCCACCCGCTCGCCTTCCAGCAGGCCATCGACAAGCTCGGCGAAAAAACGATCTACGACGCCACCGGCATCCAGTTTCTCCCGTTCAACACGCTGTTTCAGCTCATCGCCCAGCGCGACGCCGAGCCTGCCACGCTCGAACACGCCACCCGGCTGCTGAACATGCCCGACCTGCTGCACTACTTTTTCAGCGGCCAGCAGGTCAACGAAGCGACCATCGCCTCGACGACACAGATGGTCGACCCGCACACCGGGAAATGGTCGACCGATCTGTTGCAGCGGCTCGACCTGCCGACGCACATGCTCGGCCGCATCGTGCCCGCCGGCTCATGTATCGGCAAGCTGCGCGCCGAGCTCGCCGAGGCTGCGAACGTCGAGCCGATCGACGTCATCGTGCCCGGCTCGCACGACACGGCCAGCGCCGTCGCGGCCGTGCCCGTCGACGTCAGCGCCACACCCAACTGGGCTTACCTCTCCAGCGGGACGTGGTCGCTCATGGGCGCGGAGGTCGATGAGCCGATTGTCACCGACGCCTCGCGCGAGGCCGGCTTCACCAACGAGCGTGGCGTTGGAAACAAGATCCGCCTGTTGAAAAACATCGCAGGCCTCTGGCTGGTGCAGCAGGTTCGCGCCGACTACGCCCGGCGCGGCGAGGAATACGACTACCCCGCCCTCACCCAGCAGGCCGACGCTGCCGACCCGTTCCGCACGCTCATTGACCCCGGGCACGCGCCGTTCGCCACACCGGGGGACATGTGCGCCAAGATCGACGCCTTCGCCGACGCCACCGGCCAGCCCAGGCCTGAAACGCCCGGCCAATACGTGCGCTGCTGCCTCGAAAGCCTTGCGATGACCTACCGCCACACGCTGGCGAAGCTCGAAGACCTGCTCGGCCAACGGATGGACGTGCTGCATATCGTCGGCGGCGGCGGCAAGAACGCGCTGCTCAACCAGATGACCGCCGACGCGATCGACCGCCGCGTCGTCGTCGGCCCCTATGAAGGCACGGCCGTCGGCAACGCGCTCACCCAGGCGATCGGCCACGGCGATGTCCGCGACCTCGCTCACTTGCGCACCATCGTCCGCAACGCGTCCGAATTGCTCACCGTCGAGCCCGGCAACGCAGACAGTTTCAACCGCCAGGCCCACCGCTTCGCCGATCTGCTCGGCAAGTGATCGCCAATGGTTAATAAAAGTCGGCCAACTTACGCATCGACTCGACCAACTGTGCCGGTTGTGGCGGTCGGGCAAGCTGCGGAAGCATTTCCATTGCCAACAGCATGGCCAAACAGCGAAGCTCACCAAAACATGGGTCGATAACACCTCAGCCGACGGCCGCCGTCTGATTCGCGCGGCTCGGCGAGGGAGATTGACCATGCTGTGTGACGGAATTGAACTCGACCAGTCCGGTGCCGTGGTGACGGTGACGATTCGCCTCCCGGAGGTGACGCATACGCAGATGCAGGAGCTGATCGCTGAATGCGAGGAGCGAGTGCGCTGCCACCACGGAAACTATTTCGTCTTCGATCTTGCGGAAGTGACATTCCTGGCGTCATCCTGCCTTGGCTCGATGGTTTCGTTCCTTCAGGACCTGGAACACGTTCGCGGCCGAATCGCCCTGGCGAACTGTCAGGACAACGTCGCCTTCGTTTTCAAGGTCACCCGCCTCGATACGGTGTTTCCGATTTTCGAGGATGTTAAAGAGGCGACCGCGAGTTTCTAGCCTTTCCTGCGGCTGAATCCGTAGCGTCCGAGCCATCCGGTCCCCACGCCAGCTTTCCGACGGATCTGTCAGCCCCATCACCCCCCGCCTGCCAGCTTGACAGCAAGCCCGGACGCCAAATCCACGCCCACCGCTCCATGGGCAACGTTAATGCCTTTCTGTTCATCGCTTTACGCAAAAGCACGCTTGTCGCAAAGTTCGGCACCCCGGTTGCATAATTGTTCCGAGGCGGTCGCTGCAGGTGTTGTCACCCGCAACGGCCACAAGGATACAAGACCAACCCGATGCACCCCATAGCAATTGGAGACAGACAGACATGGCGGTGAAACAACTGGCATTTGAAACCGAGGCTCGCACACGCTTGATGCAAGGCGTCGAAAAGCTCGCTTCCGCAGTCAAGAGCACGCTCGGCCCCCGTGGTCGCAGTGCCGTACTCGACAAGAGCTGGGGCGGGCCGACCGTCACCAAGGACGGCGTGACCGTCGCGGAGGAGATCGAGCTGGCAGACAAGTACGAGAACATGGGCGCCCAGCTCGTCAAGGAAGCTGCCAGCCAGACTTCCGACAAAGCCGGCGACGGCACGACCACCTCGACCGTGCTCGCCGAGGCCCTGTTCCGCGAAGGCCTGAAGCAGATCACCGCTGGCGTCGACGCCAACGCGCTGGTCCGCGGCATGAAAAAGGGTGTTGAAGCCCTCGTGGAAAACATCAGCAAGCAGGCCAAGCCCATCGATGCCAAGAAGGACATCGCCAACGTCGCCGCCATCAGTGCGAACAACGACCTGGCGATCGGCAAGATCATGGCTGACGCCTTCGAACGCGTGGGCAAGGACGGCGTCATCACCGTCGAAGAGGGCAAGGGCCTGGACACCTACGTCGACGTTGTCGAGGGCATGCAGTTCGATCGCGGCTACCTCTCGCCGAACTTCATCACTGACCAGGACGAGATGACCGTCGATCTGGAACGCTGCCTCGTGCTGGTCTACGAAGACAAGATCAGCTCGATCCAGAAGCTCGTCCCGCTGCTGGAGAAGGTGCAGGAAGCGAAGAAGCCGTTGCTGATTATCGCTGAGGACGTTGAGGGCGAAGCGCTCGCGACCCTGGTGGTCAACAAGCTGCGCGGCGTGCTCAACGTCTGTGCGGTCAAGGCCCCGGGCTACGGCGACCGCCGCAAGGCCATGCTTCAGGACATCGCCATCCTCACCGGCGCGGACCCGATCATGAAGGACCTCGGCGTCGAACTGGACAAGGTCGAACTCGCCCAGCTCGGCCTGGCGAAGAAGGTCACCGTCGACAGCGAGAACACGACGATCGTTGAAGGCGCGGGCGAGAGCAAGGCGATTCAGGCTCGCATCGAGCAGATCCGCCGTGAGATTGAAGACACCACCAGCGACTACGACCGCGAGAAGTTGCAGGAACGGCTGGCGAAGCTGGCCGGCGGCGTGGCGCAGATCAACGTCGGCGCGGGAAGCGAAGCCGAGTTGAAGGAGAAGAAGGCCCGCGTGGAAGACGCGCTGCACGCAACGCGAGCCGCGCTGGAAGAGGGCATCGTACCCGGCGGCGGCGTGAGCTTCCTCCGTGCCCAGTCGGCACTGGACAAGGTCAAGACCACCGGCGACGCGGAGAAGGCTGGCGTGGAAGCGGTACGGCGTGCGGTGGAAGTGCCGTTGCACACCATCGCTGACAACGCTGGCGAACACGGCAGCGTCGTCGTCGCCAAGGTGAAGGTCGCCAAGGGCAGCAATGGTTTCGACGCGCTCAAGCTCGAATACGCCGACCTCGTCGAGCGTGGCATCATCACGCCTGCGAAGGTCGACCGCACCGCGTTGCAGAACGCCGTGAGCGTTGCGACGCTGCTGCTGACCTGTGACTGCATCATCACCGAGTCGCCTGACAACGAAGAAGAAGCCGGCGGCGGTGGCGGCGACCCGATGGGTGGTATGGGCGGCATGGGCGGCGGCATGCCCGGCATGGGTGGCATGGGCGGAATGGGCGGCATGGGCATGCCCGGCATGATGTAAAACAAACGCAAGGCAGTGCAGCTTAAGGTTCACTGCCTTTACCCGTAATTCCTTCATTAACACAAACAACGATTCGCTGGAGAGCAACAATGGCAACCGCAACCAAGACCAAGACGAACCTCAAGCCCCTCGACGATCGCGTCGTGGTCAAGCCTCAGGAAGCCGAAGACCGCACCGCAGGCGGAATCTACCTGCCCGAGTCTGCCAAGGAAAAGCCGATGACCGGCACGGTCGTCGCCGTCGGCCCCGGCAAGCTCAGCGACGAAGGCAAGCGCACGCCCGTCTCCGTCAAGAAGGGCGACGTCGTCCTCTACGGTAAGTACGGCGGCACGGAAATCGAACTCGACGGCGAAACCGTCATGGTCCTCCGCGAGAGCGAACTGCTCGGCGTGGTGGAGAAGTGAAACATGACATGGTGACTCGGTGACTTGGTGACAAGGTGAATGGGGCTAATCCCAATCACCGTGTCACCGCTCCACCTTGTCACCTTGCCATGGCAGCAGACCGCGTCGATTCGCGGCTTTCCTGAATCGCACACAAGTACAAAACGGAGCCACAACGATGGCAAATAAGCAGATGATGTTCGGCAGCGAGGCAGCGGTCCAACTCCGCAAGGGGTTGGAGCAGCTTGCCAGCGCTGTGAAAGTGACCATGGGGCCGACCGGCCGAAACGTGGTGTTGCAGAAGTCGTTCGGCGGGCCGACCGTGACCAAGGACGGCGTGACGGTCGCCAAGGAGATCGAACTCCACGAGCCGTTCCAGAACATGGGCGCGAAGATGGTCGTCGAAGTCGCAAAGAAGACCAACGACAAGGCCGGCGACGGCACGACCACCGCGACCGTGCTCGCCGAGGCGATCTTCATTGAAGGCCTCAAGCACGTCACCGCCGGTGGCAACGCGATGGCCATCCAGCGTGGTATCACCGCCGCCGCCGAGGCCGCGGGCGAAGCGATCCAGCAGCTTGCCACCAAGTGCAAGGGCAAAGAAGACCTGAAGAAGGTCGCCACCATCTCGGCTAACAGCGACGTTGAGATCGGCGAGCTGATCGCCAGCGCCATCGACAAGGTCGGCGCCGAGGGTGTGGTCGAGGTCGAAGAAGGCCAGGCCGCCGAGACGACGCTCGATTACGTCGAAGGCATGCAGTTCGACAAGGGATACCTCTCTCCCTACTTCATGACCGACCCCGGCTCGCAGGAAGCGGTGCTCGAAGACGCGCTGATTCTCATCCACGAGAAGAAGATCAGCAACCTGCCCGACCTCCTGCCGCTGCTGAATAAGGTCGCGATGGCGCAGAAGCCGTTGCTCATCATCGCGGAAGATGTTGAGAACGAAGCGTTGGCGGCATTGGTCGTCAACCGGCTGCGCGGTGTACTCAAGGTGGCCGCGGTCAAGGCGCCGGGCTTCGGCGATCGACGCAAGGCCATGCTCGGCGATATCGCCACCCTCACCGGCGGCACGTTCGTCAGTGAAGACCTCGGCGAAAACCTCGAAACACTCGAGCTTGACGCGCTGGGCACCGCCAAGAAGGTTGTGATCGACAAGGACTCGACCACGATCATCGAAGGCGCGGGCAAGAAGAAAGAAATCAATCAGCGGATTGACCAGATCCGTGCCCAGATTGAAAAGACCACCAGCGACTACGATCGCGAGAAGCTTCAGGAACGCCTGGCCAAGCTCACCGGCGGCGTGGCGATCGTGCACGTCGGCGCGGCGACCGAGACGGCCATGAAAGAACGCAAGGATCGCGTCGACGACGCCCTGCACGCAACCAAGGCCGCAGCGCAGGAAGGCTACGTGCCCGGCGGCGGCGTGGCGTTCATCCGTGCGATCGAGGCGGTCGACAAGGCCCGCGGCAAGGCTCGGGGCGATGAAAAGCTCGGCTACGACATCGTCGCAGCAGCGCTCGAAGCCCCGCTTCGCCAGATCGTGGACAATAGCGGTGCCGATGGCTACATCGTCGTCGAAGAAGTCAAGAACAAGAAGGGCAACCACGGCTACAACGCCGCGACCGGTGAATACGGCGACCTGGTCAAGCTCGGCATCATCGACCCGGCGCTTGTCGCTCGCACCGCACTACAGAACGGTGCGTCCGTCGCGGGCCTGATGCTTACGACCAACGTGCTCATCACCGAGTTCGACGACGACGAAGAACTCATTGAAGGCGCGGTTTCGTAACCCACGGGTTCCGACACTGGTAACATCCTCGAAGCCCGCGGGTGACAATCCGTGGGCTTCTTTCACGAAGAGGTCGGGGCTCGCGATTCGCGTTTCTGGCCTCGAACCTGAAACGCGACACCGATCCCCGAAATTTGAGACCCGACTTCATGGCGACGACGCGAGACTATTACGAAATCCTCGGCATCGAGCGAAGCGCCAGCGCGGACCAGATCAAGCGCGCGTATCGCAAGCTCGCGATGAAGTATCACCCTGACCGCAACCCCGGCGATGCGGAGGCCGAGGCGAAGTTCAAGGAAGCGGCCGAGGCGTATGAAATTCTCGCCGACGCGGACAAGCGTCAGCGCTACGACCGCTACGGCCATGCCGGGCTGCGCGGCACGAGCGCCCACGACTTCAGCCACATGGACGCCGGCGACATCTTCTCGATGTTCGAAGATATCTTCGGCGGCGCGGCCGGCGGCATGGGCGGTCGCGGCGGTGCGCGACGCAATCGGGCTCGACGCGGGTATGACCTGGAAACGCTTGTCGAAATCTCGCTCGAAGAAGTTCATGCCGGCGTTGAACGCGAAGTCGAATTCACCCGCCAGGATGCATGCGAAACCTGCGAAGGCTCGGGCGTGAAGCCCGGCTCGAAGCCGGTCACCTGCGTCACGTGTGCCGGGTCGGGGCAGGTCGCCCAATCCGGCTTCGGCGGCATGTTCCGCATGGTCACCACCTGCCCCGCCTGCAACGGCGCCGGGCAGGTCGTCCGCGACAAGTGCACCGACTGCAAGGGGTCGGGCAGGCAGCCGCGCGATCGCAAGCTGTCGGTCAAGATTCCCCCGGGCATTCACGACGGCCAGGCCATTCGCGTGCCCGGCGAAGGCGAACCCGGCTCCGACCCCGGCGGTGCGGCCTCGGCCACGCCGGGCTTGCGCGGCGATCTGCACGTGGTGATCCGCGTTGCCCAGCACGAACTGTTCACGCGCGAGGATGACCATCTCATCCTCAAGATGCCCATCAGCTTTACACAAGCCGCGCTGGGTGCGAAGGTGAACGTGCCCACACTTGAAGGCGAGCAGGAAATCACCATCAAGCCTGGCACGCAGCACGGCGAGCTTGTTCGACTTCGCGGCCACGGCCTGCCGAACCTGCGCAACAGTCAACGCGGCGAGCTTGTCGTCGTGCTGCTGATTGAAGTGCCGAAAAAGCTGAGCGAAAAGCAGAGCGAGTTGCTGCGTGCGTATGCCGAGACGGAAGACCGCGCCGTCATGCCCGAATCCAGCAGTTTCTGGGACAAGATCAAGACGTACCTCAGTTGACCTCGACCACGATCGGCCGAGAAGGAAGGCAAGCGATGATGAATCGCAAGAAAAAAGACAACGACAAACAGCCTGATGCAGCGCAGCCGTCGCCCGGCGACACGTCGCCTGAAGAGGCGGCCGAGTCGGAAGACTCGCAAACGCCCGATGCGGAGCTTGTCGAGAACGAGTTGAAGGAAGCGATCAGTTCGATTGAGCGCGAGCGTGATGAGTTGGAAGATCGGCTGAAGCGCATCGCGGCCGACTATCAGAACTTCGTCCGCCGTAGCGAACAGAACATCGCCTCGGCCCGCGAACAACAACTGTTCGACTTTGCCCGCGGGCTGGTGACAGTGCTCGATCACTTCGATCGTGCGCTGGAAGTCGACCCGGAGAAAACGTCTGCCAAGGACCTGATGGCTGGCATGACCATGGTGCGCGATGAGCTGATGCGGGCGCTCAACCGCTTCGGTGTCGAACGGATGGACGTGAGCAAAGGCGAGCCCTTCGACCCCAATCGGCACGAAGCGCTCATGCGTCAAGCCGTGGAAGGCGTGGAGACCGACCACGTGACTGCTCAATATCAGCCCGGCTATACGCTCAAGGAAAAGACCATCCGTCCCGCCCAGGTCGGCGTGGCGGAGTGATGTATCTGGTGATTTGGTGATGTGGCGATTTGGTGATGTAGAGACAAGGTCCGCACATCGCTGATCGTCCGTGTGCGTCGGGATGTCGGTCGTGCACTTGGCCACATCAGCTAATCTTCCAATGGAGTTCTAACTATGCCTACGTATGATTACCGCTGCGAAGCTTGCGAGCATGAGTTTGAGTTGTTCCAGTCCATCACCGCCAAACCGGTGCGTAAATGCCCCGAATGCGGCAAGATGAAAGTGCGTCGGCTGATCGGCACCGGCGCGGGCATCATCTTCAAAGGCTCGGGCTTCTACGAAACCGACTACCGCTCAAAGAGCTACAAGGATGCCGCCAAGGCAGACAAGGAAGCGGGCAAGAAAAGCGACACGGCCGACAGCGGCAAGTCGAACAAGAGCGAAAGCAAATCAGGCAGCGACAGCAGCGCGAAGTCATCGGCTAAGAGCAGTCCCGCCAAGGCGGACAGCGGCAGCAAGGCGTGACACGCCCGCGTTGCAGGTCACTCGGACCGCGCCCGCTCGGAGCGATCACTGATTGCTTTACCAGCGGTTTCAAGGTCTTTGCCGAAGCCTTCGACGGTGTTACAACCCGTGAGCGGCAGCGTCGTCATCGCGACCAACACCGCGACCGCTGAACACCCGGCGAACCACCGCGTCCAATCGCAACCCTGCTTTTGCATCATGGCATGACTCCACAAAGCGAACGAGCCGTGCACAATACGAAGCGCGGCCGATCGGCTGTGACCTGTCATCATACTTGCTTGCGGCCGATCCGGTTCACTGTCGGCTGGCCTTGACGGCGTCGACAAACTGGCTGGCAAGGTCGGTCAGGCCGACCCAGTCCTGCGCGGCGATCAGGTCTTTTTTCACCAACGCCGAGCCGACGCCGAGGCATCGTGCGCCGGCGGCGAACCAGTCGTTTACGGTGTTGAGGTTTACGCCGCCGGTGGGCGTGAGCTTCAGGTGCGGCATGGGGGCAAGCACGTCTTTGAAATACTGCGGGCCGAAGTGGTTGGCGGGGAAGACCTTCACCAGGTCAGAGCCGGCCTCGAACGCGGCGAGGATCTCCGTCGGCGTCAATGCCCCGGCGAGCACGGGCTTGCCATGCTTGTGCGACGCCTGAACGACCTCAGGCTTGAAGACGGGCGAGACGACAAACTCCGCGCCCGCTTCGACGGCCTGGTCGACCGTGGTACTGTCGAGCACGCTGCCGACGCCGATCAGACAGCTGTCGCCCAGTTCCTGGCGGGCAGTGCGGATCGCTTCCAACGCGCCTGGCGTGGTCATGGTGATCTCCGCCACGGTCACGCCGCCTTCGACCAATGCCCGGCAGGTGTCGACCAGTCCCTGATTGCTGGACGCGCGAATGATCGCCACCAGCCCTGCCTGCTCCATCCGCTGAACCGTCGCCTGCCGCTGCTGCTCGCTCATCGCGTGTCACGCCTTTCGTGTCGTGGGTGATTCGGGTCGAGATGCTTTGTAGTGCAGGCGGAGATGGATGGCAAACGGATAACTACAGGTTGACGAAGCCAAGCCCTGATCGAGTCCTCGATCTTCAGTCCTCGGCTTGTGGTCTCACCTTGTCACGATTTGTCGAGGACGAATCGGCGGATGGCCTCGGCGACGCCGTCTTTGTCGTTTTCGCTGACGATGACGTCGGCCGCTTCGCGCACGGTGGGCCAGGCGTTGCCGACGGCGACACCGAGGCCTGCGTCGCGAAGCATGCCCAGATCGTTGGGAGCGTCGCCGATGGCCATGACTTCGCTCGCGTCGATGCCATATTGCTCGGCCACCCATCGCACAGCCGCGGCCTTATCCACCTCCGGGTGCACAACCTGAAGCAGATGGCGGTCGCTGATGAGCAGGCTGGTCTGCGAGCCGAACTTCTTGCGGATCGCTTCGCCGACGGGCATGAGGCGCTCGGGCGGCGCGAGGAGCATGAGTTTGGTGACGGGCACGTGGAGGAAGGCTTCGAGCGGGCCGACGAAGTCGGGGCCCTGCTGGCGGGCGGTTTCGGTTTTCAGTTCGTCGTCGACGCGGTCGGTGTACCACTTGTCGAGGATTTCGATGCTGACGACGACCTGCGGATCGAGCTTGCGAGCGTAGCGGACGATGCTCGTCGCGAGCTTGTGGCACATCGGCGTATGCCGAACATTTCGCTTGCGGAGCGCGTCGTGTACGAGCGCGCCGTTGTAGTTGATCTGGAGGGTTTCGAGCTTGAGGCGATGGTAGAGCTCGCGCACCGTACGTGGCGGCCTGGCGGAAGCGAGTACGACGTGCACCCCCTTCGCGGTGGCCTCGGCAATGGCACGCACGCACCGGACGCTCAGGCGTTTGTCGGAGCGCAGCAGCGTGCCGTCGAGGTCGAGGGCGATCAGGCGGATCGCTGTGGGCGGGTTGACGGTTGCTGTACGGTCGATGGTCGGGCCCTCGCAAACGACTTTGGCACCGCGTCAGTTATATCATCGGTCGACGGGATTGCGAGGCTTAGCTTGAAAAGTGCGGGCGTGGCGTGGTACGCGAGGGCGCGCTCCGCTGGCGCTTCGCGGCTAAGGGGGCGAATGGTGGGTCAGGCGGTGAACATGGCTTCGACGAATTTGTCGGGCTCGAAGGCTTCGACATCGTCGGGGGTTTCGCCGACGCCGACGAATTTGACGGGGATGTTCAGTTGTTCGCGGATGGCGATGACGATGCCGCCGCGGGCAGTGCCGTCGAGCTTGGCGAGGAAGAGGCCGGTGACGTCGGTGGCTTCGGTGAAGATCTTGGCCTGGTTGATGCCGTTCTGCCCCGTGGTGGCGTCGATGACGAGGATGACTTCGTGCGGTGCGCCCTCGATCTTCTTGCCGAGTACGTTGCGGATTTTGGTGAGCTGGCGCATCAGGTGCTCTTGCGTGTGCAGTCGGCCGGCGGTGTCGACGAGCAGCACATCGACGCCGCGGGCGAGCGCGGCCTCGGCGGCATCGAAGGCGACGGCTGCGGGGTCGCCGCCCTGCTTGCCCTTGATGACATCCACGCCGAGCCGTTGCGACCAGATTTCGAGTTGCTCGACCGCGGCGGCGCGGAACGTGTCGCAGGCCGCGAGCATGACGCTCTTGCCCTCGCTGCGCAGGCTGTTAGCGATCTTGGCGATGCTGGTGGTCTTGCCCGCGCCGTTGATGCCGGCCACGAGGATGACGGTGGGCACCTTCTGGCCGTTGCTCGACTGGGCGAACTGGATGCGGCGGTCGATCTCCGGGTAGTACGCCTGGATCTGCTCTTTGAGGAAGGTGAGGGCTTCGTCGCCCTGCATGATCTCGCCACGCTCCCAGGCGGCTTCGAGGTCCTTGCGGATTTCGATGGCGGTGCGGATGCCGATGTCCGCCTGGATCATGGCCCGCTCCAGCTCGTGCAGGAGCTCTTTGCTCAACGGCTTGCCGGAGAGGATGGTGCGGAACGTCGCGGTGGAGCTGGCGCGTGTCTTGGCCAACCCTTCCTTGAGTTTGTCGAATGTGGCTTTGAATAGGCCCATGGTGGGGGATTGTAGCGGACTGAGGGGTGGGGTGGTTTCTGGTTCCTGGTTTCGAGTTTCTAGTTGGGGAAGCCGGATCGGGCGGAATTTCTAATTGCTGATTGCTGATCGCTAATTGCGGACAGCATCGGCGAGGGTTCCCAAATTAGCAATCAGCAATTAGAAATTAGCGATTCTGGGTACGACCTCACCGGTCCTCGGCGTCGCTCAGCCAGGCGTCGGGCGATTCGGGCGGGTCGGGTTGTTTGACCGTGGGCAGTCGGCCTTCGCTATCGAGCTGCTTGGCGAGCTTGTCGAGGACGCCGTTGATGAAAGGCGGACTGGACTCGCTGGCGTAGTGCTTGGCCAGCTCGACGGCTTCGTTGATGGCGACCTTGTAGGGGGCGTGGCCCGACACGATTTCATGGTAAGCCAGGCGGAGGATCGCGCGGTCGACCGGGGGCTGACGATGCGTGGGCCAGTCGGGGGTGAGGCTGCTGACGGCGGCGTCGGCGTCGCGGTGGCTGTCCCAGGCTTGAATCGCGAGGTCCAGGCCGTGGTTTCGCACGGGTTCGGCGTCGTACTCGTCGTCAATGCTCGCGGCGAGGGCGGCGCGGTCGTGCTCGCGGGTGACGTCCATCTGGTAGAGCACCTGCATGGCAAGTCGTCGGATGTCGCGGGGTTTGTTCATGGTTTAACGCCCAGGCATGGCTATGCCTGGGCTTTGTGGGGGTTTAGATTTTCTTGAGCAGGTTGGCCATTTCGATCGCAGCCATCATGGCCTTGCCGCCCTGGTTGCCCAGTTTGGCGCCGGCGCGGTGGATGGCCTGTTCGAGCGTTTCGCAGGTGATCACGCCGAAGATGCAAGGCACGCCGGTCTGCGTGCCCACTTCGCGGATGCCCTTGGCGGTCTGCTCGACGACGTGATCATAGTGGTCTGTCTCGCCGCGGATCACGCAGCCGAGGCAGATGACGGCCTGGTATTCACCGGACTCGGCCAGCTTCTTCGCGGCGACGGGCAACTCAAAGCTGCCGGGCACCCATGCGGTCGTCAGCCGGTCGGCCGATCCGCCGAGGCGGGTCCAGTGGTTTACCGCCGAGTCGAGCAGGGCCTTGGTGATAAACTCGTTGAAGCGGGCGGTGACGATGGCGATTTTTGCATCGCCGACGAGCAGCTCGCCTTCCAGGTTGTTCGGTTGGGTTTCACTCACGGCGGGGATTCTAACGTCAATCTTCGCGCAATGGGACGCCGTCGGGTTCGCCGGTGGATTCGCCGCTCATGCGCAGACGGTGGCCGTCGATGTCTTCCACGTTCATCTCGCGCGTGCCCCATGGGCAGTTGATGGGGGCCTGACGGATCATGGCGCCGCTGGCCTGGTACTGCGCGTGCAGGGTATCGACATCATCGACGAAGATCGACATCCACATGCCGGGCTGGCCCTGACTGCCTTGGCAGAGGAAGATTTCGATCTCGCCGCGTGCGACACAGCCGAAGGTGGCGGGGTCGCCCCACGTCCATTTTTTCTCGAAGCCGAGCTTGTCGACGTAGTAGTCAACGCTGGCGGACAGGTCTTGGACGCGGAGGATTGGGGTGACGAACTGAAAGTCGACCATGGGGCGTTCCGTTTCCAAGATGGGCTGATTTACCGGCCGCCGAGCAAGACCGAGGCGAAAGCGGCGGTCATCATGAGGCAGAACGTCAGCAGGACGAGGGCGAGGCCGATCCAGCCGATGATGACGCCGGCGCGGGCGACGCCTTCGCCGGTGAGTCGGCCGTGTGAAAGGCGGATTTCGCCCAATGCCATGTTGCCGAGGATGATGCCCAGGACATGCAGGATGATCGGGCAGGTGAAGAAGCCGACGATGGAGCAGACCAGAGCGGCAACGGCCTTGCCGGAGGTTTCGGCAGCAACAGGTGGCGGGGGCGGGGGCAATTGGCTCATGGCTGGTGGGCTCTCGGGGAATGGGCGGATGACATGCGGCAATGTACCACAATGGGGGTGAAGCCCACGGATTCAATCCGTGGGCTTGCGGTTTTTGTGCAGTGCTGTCGCTTTTTCCTATGATGGGTTTCAAGCCGGCGGGGGTGATATTCGAGTCCCAAACCAAGAAGGTGGATCATGCCAAGACGAGCAAAGATTTCGGTGATCGGCGGGGGTAATGTCGGTGCGAGCTGTGCACTGTGGGCCGCGAGCAAAGAGCTGGGCGATATCGTCGTGCTCGACATCCCGCAGCAGGAAGACGTGGTCAAGGGCAAGATGCTCGACCTGCTTGAGTGCTCGCCCATCGAGCGGTTCGACTGCAACATCACCGGGACGAGCGACTACGCCGACATCGCGGACAGCGACGTGGTGGTCGTGACGGCTGGCATCCCACGCAAGCCGGGCATGAGCCGAGACGACCTGATCGCGACCAACGTGAAGATCGTCAACAGCGTCAGCGAGAACATCAAGCAGCACGCGCCCAAGGCGATCGTCATCGTCGTGAGCAACCCGCTGGACGCGATGGTCTACACCGCGTGGAAGAGCACGGGCTTCCCGACCAACCAGATCGTCGGCCAGGCGGGGGCGCTCGACGTCGCCCGCTACCGCACGTTCATCGCCATGGAACTCGGCGTGTCGGTCGAAGACATTCAAGCCCTGCTGCTTGGCGGCCACGGCGACGACATGGTCCCCCTGCCACGCTACACCAGCGTGCACGGCATCCCGGTGCAGCAACTGATGAGCGACGAGAAAATCAACGCCTGCGTCGAACGCGCGAAGGTCGGCGGCGGCGAAATCGTCAAGCTCATGGGCACCAGCGCCTACTACGCCCCCGCCTCCGGCGTCATCCAGATGGTCGAAGCCATCGTCAAAGACAAGAAGCGCATCATCCCCTCCGCCGCGTATTGCGACAAGGAGTATGGCGTGGGCGGCTACTTCGTCGGCGTGCCCGCCCTGCTGGGCAAAGATGGCGTTGAGAAGATCATCGAGATCGACCTCGACGGCGACGAAAAGAAGCTGATGGACGAGTCGATCAGCCATGTGAAGGAACTGGTCAAGGTCGTCCGCGACACGTTCCCGGAACTGGCGTAACGAGGAAAACGTTAGCCGCGAAGCGTATGCGGAGCGCGTTTCGTGGACTTTCTGATTCACGAAGCACGCTCCGCTGCGCTTCGCGGCTAACTGGTCTAACTGGGATGATGGATGGATACGCCACGTCTGCATGCCATTCTCAGCGGCCGGGACCGCAGCGTTGCCGGGCGACTGGCGCGGCCGGGGCTGACGGCGGCGGCGGCGGGGTACGGCGCTGCGGTTCAGTTGCGCAACGTGGCGTTCAATCGTGGGCTCAAGCGTGTGACGCCGCTGGGTCGACCGACGGTGAGCGTGGGCAACATCACCGCGGGCGGCACGGGCAAGACGCCGATGGTGATTGAATTCGTCCGTCGCCTGCTCGCGAGTGGGCATCGGCCGGCGGTGCTGATGCGCGGGTATGGCGATGATGAAACGATGGAGTTGCAGGACACGCTGGGCGCGATCGCGACCGCCAATGGCGACAACAAGCCGACGACGCTGGTGATCGCGGACCCGGATCGGGTGCGCGGAGCGAAGTCGGCGATCGTGCGTGACCCGGCAGTAGACTGTTTCGTGCTCGACGATGGCTTTCAACATCGACGTGCGGGGCGTGATCGGGACGTGGTGCTGGTCGATGCGACGAACCCGTTCGGCTATGGGTATCTGCTGCCGCGCGGCTTGCTGCGCGAGCCGGTGCAGAACCTGCGACGGGCCGACGGGGTCATCGTCACGCGAGCCGACCAGGTGGACGACGGCGAACGGGCGGTGCTGGACGAGCGAATCCGTCGGCTGACGGGGAAGCCGGCGGTGGCGCACGCGGCGCATCGGTGGACGTCTCTGCGGGATGCGGACGACGTGCCGTGGCCGGTGGAACGGTTGCAGTCGTTGAAAGTGCTGGGCGTGTGCGGCATCGGCAACCCGGCGAGTTTCGCTGGCCGACTGGCGGAGCATGCGAGTTCGCTGGCGACGTCGGCGACATCGCGCGAGGCGTATCCGGGGGTGATGGCGTTGGGCGATCATCATGCATACCGGCATGACGAGTTGACCGACATGCTGCGGGAGGCGGAGCTTCGCGGAGCCGAGGCGGTGGTGACGACGGAGAAAGACTGGGTGAAGTGGCGATCGCTGGTGGCGGGGCATGGGCTGCCGATGCCGGTGCTTCGGCCGGTGCTGGCGATGCAGTTTCTCGACGGGGACGCGGCGGTCGATACACTGCTGACGGAGATGTTCGAGCCGCAAGCCGTTTCGCATCGCGGTTAATATGAATGATGAGGCCTACTTTGGCGACACGTGAACTGATCAGTCTGCTGGATCGGTGGAAGCCGAAGCGCATCGTGGTGGCGGGCGACTTCATGCTCGACCGGTATGCGTATGGCAATGCCGAGCGGCTTTCGCCGGACGCGCCGGTGCCGGTGCTGGCGATCGTGCGCGAAGAGGCGAAGGCGGGCGGCGCGGCGAATGTCTGCCTCGACCTGCGGGCGCTGCAATGCGACGTGGCTACGCTGAGTGTGGTCGGCGACGATGCGGCGGGCCTGGAGATGCGGGAGGCACTTGAAGAGGCGGGCTGCGATACGCAGGGTCTGGTGATCGACAGCAACCGCCCCACCACTGTTAAACACAACTTCGTCGGGCTGGCGCAGCATCGGCATCCGCAGAAGATGTTTCGCGTGGATACGGAAGACAAGTCGCCGATGAGCGAGGAGGCGATCAAGCAGCTGCTCGACATGGCGGACCAACTGCTCGTCGGCGCGGACATGCTTTGCCTGGAAGACTACAACAAGGGCGTGCTCAGCCGAGCCGCCTGCCAGGGGTTGATCGAGCGGGCGAAGCGGCGCGGCGTGCCGGTGCTGGTGGACCCGGCGGCGATCGACGATTACAGCAAATATCGCGGTGCGACATGCATCACGCCCAACCGCACGGAGGCCGAGCGCGCGACGCATCGACAGGATGTGGGCAATGACCTCGAAGCGCTCACCGCCATGGCGCGATCGCTCAAGCAGCAGTGCGCGTTGGATACGATCGTGCTGACGCTGGACAAGGCGGGGGCGTTGCTGCTGGAGGCGGATGATCAGCCGCAGCTCGTGCCGACGGTGGCGCGGCAGGTGTACGACGTGACAGGCGCGGGCGACATGGTGCTTGCGATGCTCGCCGCGGCGCGGGCGAACGGTGCGGATTGGCGGCAGTCGGTGGCGCTTGCGAACACCGCGGCCGGGCTGGAGGTGGAGAAGTTCGGTGTTGTGCCGATCACCCTTGAAGAAGTGCTGTTGAGCCTGCTTCAAAATGATCATGCTTCGGGCAAGCTTCGCCGACTGGAACATCTGCTGCCGGAGCTGGCGGCCCATCGCAAGCAGGGTAAGCGCATTGCATTCACCAACGGCTGCTTCGATATTCTCCATGCGGGGCATGTGCAGTACCTTCGCCATGCTGCCCGGCACGGCGACCTGTTGATCGTGGGTGTGAACAGTGACGACTCGATCCGCCGACTGAAAGGCCCGCAGCGGCCGGTGAATCAGCTCGACGATCGCGTGCTCGTGCTCAGCGAGCTGGAAAGCGTCGACTATGTCGTCGTGTTTGATGACGATACGCCGATGGATCTGATCGAGACGATTCGGCCAGACGCGCTGGTCAAGGGCGCGGACTACACGCGCGAGCAGGTGGTCGGGCATGAAGTGGTCGAAAGCTATGGGGGCGAGGTCGTGCTCGTGCCGCTGGTTGAAGGGCGCAGCACGACGAACATTATTGAGAAGGTCAAAGGATAACCACGAGCGGCCGGCCGATGATGCGGCCGGGTCGGCTCGTGAGAAGGAGCATCGTGATGGCTGTTGAGCATATGGTGTGGATCAAATTCAACGATGACGTAAGCGAGGCCCGCAAGCGGGAACACCTCGACGGCTTGCGATCGCTGAAGGGGAAAGTGCCCGGCATTGAAAAGCTCGCGGTGGGTGAAAACTTCACCGACCGCAGCGGCGGGTTTACGCACGGACTGCTGGTCACGCTCACGTCGCGCGATGCGCTGAAGGTGTACGCGGATCATCCGGAGCACGTCGCGGTCGCGGGCCCGTTGAAGGCGGACGCGGAATTGCGTGCGCTTGATTTCGATTCGTAGGGCTTTACGCAATCGTCAAACAAGCGTCCAGGGCAGTGCGACTTATGTTGCGCTGCCTGCAACTTGCGCATCCTCTCGGATTTCGATCAGGTGGTATGCGAACGCGTCGGCAAGGGCCTGCCAGCTTGCGTCGACGATGTTTTCGTTGACGCCGATGGTGGTGAATGTTTCCGTCGGGCCGTCGCCACGGATGGTGAACTCAGCCATGACGCGTACCTTCGCCGCCGACTCCGCAGTGGGGTTGACCACGCGGACCTTGTAGTCGGTCAGGTGCAGGTCGTCGATGCGTGGGTGGTGTGGGCGGAGGCATTTGCGCAATGCGCCGTCGAGGGCGTTGACCGGGCCGTCGCCTTCCGCGACGCGGTGTTCGGTTTCGCCGTCGATTTCGAGTTTCACGGTGGCTTCC
The DNA here is from genome assembly GCA_041821185.1 of Phycisphaerales bacterium AB-hyl4. NCBI lineage: Bacteria > Pseudomonadati > Planctomycetota > Phycisphaerae > Phycisphaerales > Phycisphaeraceae > Natronomicrosphaera > Natronomicrosphaera hydrolytica. Next base: position 382,898 of record JBGUBD010000003.1, read on the forward strand.
GTGCTGGTGACTTCGCCGTTGCGTTTGAGGATGACGCAGCGGTAGTGGTCGAGTTGCCAGAGGTCGGGGCGTTGGCCGAGCACCTCGCGGACGAGCAGTTCGAAGCTGGCGCGGGCGGCTTCGAATTGATAGCCCTGATGTTCGAGGTCCTGGACGCGTTCGAGCACCTTGCGTTGGATGTCGCGTTTGTCTGCAAGGTCGAACTTGTCGCCGATGGTCGCGGCGATGTTGCTCGCGCCGGCGAGTTCGCTGACGAGGATCTGCCGTTCGTTGCCGACGCTGGCGGGGTCGATGTGCTCGTAGCTGTGGGCGATGCGTTGCACGGCGTGGACGTGCATGCCGCCCTTATGCGCGAACGCCGCCGAGCCGACGAAAGGCTGGCCGTGCACGAGGTTGAGGTTGGCCAGTTCGTAGACGACGCGTGAGGTTTCGGTCAGCCGCTGGACGGCTCCCTCGGCGATGCATTGGTAGCCGAGCTTCAGTTCGAGGTTGGCGATGACGCTGAGCAGGTCGACGTTGCCGCAGCGTTCGCCGATGCCGTTGATCGTGCCCTGCACATGATCGCAGCCGACTTCGACCGCGGCGAGGGTGTTGGCGACCGCGAGGCCGCCGTCGTTGTGCACGTGGATGCCAAGGGGCGTGTCCTGTCCGAGGGCGTCGCGGATTTCGCGTACTGCCTGGGTGATCCACGCCGGCAGCGCGCCGCCGTTGGTGTCACAGAGCACGAGGCGCTGGGCGCCGCCGTCGAGTGCGGCGCGGAGCGTGTCGAGCGCGTAGGCGGGGTTGGCCTTGTAGCCGTCGAAAAAGTGCTCGGCGTCGTAGAGGACCGTGTCGCCGTCGGGGTTGTGCTTACGGCAGTAGTCCAGCGACTCGCGGATCATGGCGAGGTTTTCATCCCGGCTGACGCGGAGCACTTCGTCCACGTGGAGGTCCCACGTTTTGCCGACGATGGTGATCACCGGCGTGGCCGCTTCGACGAGGGCCTTCATGCCCGGGTCGTCGCCGGGCGAGATGCCCTTGCGGCGGGTCATGCCGAAGGCGCAGACCTTTGCGTGCTTGAGCTTGAGCTTCTGTGCCTCTTCGAAGTAGGCGACGTCTTTGGGGTTGCTCAGCGGATAGCCGCCTTCGATGTAGTCGACGCCGATGTCGTCGAGCATGCGTGTGATCTTGAGCTTGTCGACGAGGCTGAGCGCGACGCCGAGGCCTTGCGTGCCGTCGCGGAGGGTGGTGTCGTAGATTTCCACGCGTGGCCGATCGTTGCGTGCGGGCTGGCGGGCGTTGTTGGCGTGAGTCATGGCAGGCGTTCCGGGTTTGCTAATGTGGGTTGTATGGATTGTGTCGGTCGTGTGTGCATAAAAAAAGCCCTGCCAGGCAGGGCTCGTCGTGGTGTTTCGGATAGACGATGGCCCGGCCTATGGCTTGCAGGAAGCAATAATGGCAATTCGAATCAGGCCGGTCTGGGTGAGGCAGGGGTTCATAAGTCACTCATTGTATCGACGATATGGCATGGTGCAAGACAATTTTTGCAGGTTTGACACAAGGGGGTGTTGTGCAGAACTTGGGCTCGATGGATGAGGGCGGAAGCCCACGGATTCAATCCGTGGGCTACAAGGGGGCAGGGCTCGCGGGTCAGCAGCGATGCGACGCGAGAGTCTTTTCCGGTTAAACTGGTACGCTTACACTGCGCCGGCCCTGCGGGGGAGCGTCGGCGAACCGACCCGTTACGCTGAGGTCGAAAATCGGACCTGACAGCCATGATTATAGACGTCCATACACGCATCTGGGACTCGCTGGACCAGCTCGGCTCGGCGGCAGATCGCCTGCGCCAGCGCCGTAGTGAGCCGTGGGATCGCCCTGCCGCCTCGGCGGACGCTCACGAACTGGCGATCGCACCGGTCACCGCCGCTTTTGTGCTCGGCTTCAAGAGCAAGCTCATCGGGGCGGAGATCCCCAACCAGCGCATCGCCGAATACGTTCAGCGAGCACCCGATCGACTCGTCGGCTTCGCGGGGATCGACCCGATGGAGCCGCGCCCGGTGTACGAACTGGAAACGGCGATCGACATGGGGCTGCGCGGCGTGGTGCTCAAGCCGGCGGCGCAGGGCTTCCACCCTGCCGACTCGCGGGCGATGCCGCTGTACGAAGCCTGCGAAGCACGCAACGTGCCGGTCATGTTCGACACGAGCACAGCGATGGCCCGCGACGCGAGGATGGAGTTCGGCCAGCCCGCCCTGCTCGACGAAGTCGCCCGCAGCTTCCCGAACCTCAAGATCCTGCTCGGCTCGCTGGGCTACCCCTGGGTCGACCAGGGATTGACGCTCGTGGGCAAGCATCCGACTGTTTTCGCGGAAGTGGGCGAGTTGATCCTCCAGCCCTGGCCGCTGTACAACGCGTTGCTGCTGGCGCATCAGCAGGGTGTGATGAATCAGCTTTTCTTTGGCAGCCATTTTCCGTTCTGCCAGCCGGAGAAGGCGATCGTCACGATGTATTCGGTGAACACGTTTACGCAGGGGACGCATCTGCCGAGCATCCCGCGCGAGCAGCTGCGGTCGATCGTGGAGCGGGACGCGCTGACGAGCCTGGGGCTGACGCTGGCGCCGATGGCGGAAGATCGTCAGATCGAGACGGACAAGCAAAGCCAGGCCCTGCTGGACAAGGCCGAGGCGCGAGCGGCCGACGTCGATCCTGCCGCCGATCTGACACCCGACACCGCGCCGGCCGACGACGCGGGCGACAGCAAGGCCGAGCCTGCCCAGCAGCCGGTCGCGGAGGATGCAAGCAAGTGATCTTTTGTCGTCCGTCCACCGTTGCCTCGGCGCTCACCCGTCGGCGGCTTGATGTAGCCCTGCTCGCCTTGATGCTGTTGACGCTGCCGATGTTGATGGTCGGCTGCAACGCGAGTCAGACCCGCAGCAATGTGCAGATGCGAAGTGTCGCCGACCGCAGCGAGCGTATCGACGCGCGTTTCGACAGCGGCATGTATCGTCAGGATGATGAATCCAGCGCCACGATGATTTTGCTGCGCGGCCCGGCCGAGCAGCCAACGAAGGCGATGGTCGTTCGGCTGCACTGGGTGCCGCGTGCCGGCGCGACGCCGTTGGAATCTTCCGCTACGAATGCGACGATGCACTACATCATCTTCGGCGAAGGCGAGGCATCGCCCGTCGCCATCTACAGTGCTGCGGGGTTTGTCTTTCCCCGCGATCGACTCGGACGCGATACGTTGCGTGTTCGGCTGCTGGACGCGAAGGCTCATCTCGCTGATGCGGCGGACGGCTTTGACGACCGCATCGGCCCCAGCCGACTGTCGGGCGATATGACTGTCGCGCACGATCCCGAGGCGACGTCTGGCCTGCTTGATCAGATTCATGCGTTGATTCACGAACGCCTCGGCCGACCGCGACTTGTGCTCGGTGAGTAATACGGAGCGGACGTGAATCTCGGGTGCGATGGAGACCCACGGCTTCAAGCCGTGGGCTTCAGCTTCACGTACAGAGCCCGAGTTGGATGGGGAATCCTTATAAAATTCGGCGCGCGTGGCGACGCGGTTGTGACGGGTCGGCGACTCACATCGGCGGCCATGCTGTGTCCATCTGCGTTCAAACGGTGATGCCGCGGCGGTAGTGGGCGGGTATGATCTGGCGATGCATGCGATCTACCGGTGGGTTTGGACGTTGGGGCCGGGCAATCCGATGATTGCGCGCATCGTGCAGGGCGGGTCGCGTCGGGCACAGCATCTGTGGGTGCGGATGGGGTACCTCGGGGCGTTGATTGCGCTGGTGCTGGTGGGGTTGCTTTCGGGCGGGGGCATGCAGCCGCAGGTGAGCCTGACGGACCTGGCGAAGTCGGGCACGTGGGTGTTCGGCATCGTGGCGTATGGGCAGGTGATTCTTGTGTGTCTGCTTGCGCCGCTGTTCATGGCCGGGGCGATCGGACGCGAGCAGCAAGGCCAGACCTTCGACATTCTGCTGACAACGCCGATGAGCAACCTGCAGATCGTGCTCGGGTCGCTACTGGGTCGGCTGTTTTTCATATTGGCGTTGCTGCTGAGCGGGCTGCCGTTGTTCGCGGTGCTGCTGGTGTTCGGCGGTGTGCCGATCGCGTCGGTGTTTGTCGCGTTCGCCGTGGCGGCGCTCACCGCGATCAGCGTGGGCGCGGTGGCGGTGACGATCTCCGTGCTGCGGGCGGGCGGGCGGAAGGCGGTGTTCATGTTCGTGGTGGCGGTCGGCGCGTACCTGATTGGGGCGTATGCGCTGGACGTGGTACTGCTGCGGCGGGTCGCGGCGGCGGCGGACAGCACCACGTGGTTGACGCCGTTGCATCCGCTGCTCGTGCTGGAAGCGTCGCTGAACAGTGCGAACTACCGCGCGCCGGGGCCGGAGGTGACGGGTGATCTGCCGTGGTTGTTGCGGTTTTACCTCGGTCGGCCGTTCGCGGCGTTTGCGGTGCTGAGTCTGCTGGGCAGCGCGGTGTTGATGGTGGTGTCATCGCTGGTGCTGCGGCAGTTGCCGAGCCTGGGGCTGGGCGAGCCGAGGTGGTTGCGATGGCTGAAGCGGAAGCTGCGTTTGCCGGTGGCGGAAGGCGGTGGCGAGCGGCGGCGGCCGGGGCGCGACGTATGGCAGAACCCGGTGGCGTGGCGGGAGGCAAACACGCGCGGGAAGGTGATGTCGGGGATCGCGGCGCGGTGGGGTTTCGCGGTGCTGGCGTTGGGCGCGGGGGCGGGGCTGCTGGCAGCGTATCACTTTGAGGCGCTGCCGATCGTGCCGGGGCCGGGCGGTCGGCCGATGCCGGCGCATGAGCTGTTCCACGCGGCGTTGTTGACGCTGCTGCTGCTGGAGGTGGCGGTGGTGACGATGGTGGCGATCTACATGAGCGCGGGCGCGGTGAGTAAGGAGCGGGAAGATGGCACGCTGGATCTGATGTTGACGACGCCGATCACGCCGCGGTTTTATATCTGGGGAAAGTTGCGGGGGGTGGTGAGTTTTCTGTCGCTGCTGATTGCCTTGCCGGTGCTGACGCTGGCGATGGTGGCGGTGTATTCGCTGGCGGGCCCGGCGATGGGTTGGGAGCAGGCGACGTGGACGTACTCGGGGGTGACGGCCGGCGGCGGACGGGTGACGACGCAGGCGCCAATGGTGTTGCCGGAGGCGCCGCTGCTGCTGCTGGCAATGCTCGTGCCGTTCGTGGCGTTGTGCGTGATGGCGGGGATGAGCTGGTCGATCAAGGCACGCGGCGTGCTCGGGGCCGTGGTGCCGACGGTGGGGATTGTGGGCGTGCTCGCGCTGGTGCTGGGTTTGTGCGGCGTGCAGGCGGCGGCGAGCGTGGCGTTTGTCGGGCCGGTGCTCAATGCGTTCAGCCCGGCGACGAATGTGATGATGGTGATCAACCCGTACGAACACGTGGCGGGGTTCGCGGGCAATGAGGGGATGTCGCGCATGGGGCTGGCGGCGGCGGCAGGCATCGCGGCGGTGGGCTACAGCGGCATCGTGTACGCGATGCTGATGGGGATGGTGCGCGGGTTCGATCACACGGTCCGGAAGCTCAGCGGAACGGGCTGAATCGGTCGGCCGAGGCTGCGACGACTTCGTGATGCTCGCGCTCGACACGGGGTATGGGAGCCTGTCGCATCATCGACAGCGTGCCGCTGTGAGGCAGGCATAGCCCGCAGCGTCTCGTTACGCTCAAGTAATCGCCACAACTCATCCGGACTGTATTCCCTCAGACTTTTGATCAGTCGCCAACTGTTTCATTTCAAGTTGCTTGCGAAGCGCATCCAGTTCCACGTCGGACAGTGTCATTCCGAAGTACTCCGCCAGGCACACGTTCAAGCCCTCAGGGCGAATGCTCCAAGTCTTCTTGTGATCCGCATCGGTGAATTCGGTCAATTGCATGTCGCGCAACAGCATTCGCCGCTGCGGGCTCACATTTGCGACGAGCAGCCGACTCACAAACGGCGAACCTGGATGGGTGGCTGTGTAATAGTTGGACATTTCGTAGTCGGCCGGGTGCTGCGTCTCCAAGGCGAACCGATAGAGCTCACGCCAGCCTTCCGCTTCATGCAGGTGAAGTCGCCACACCCCATTCGCTTCGACCTCGAGCCTGTAACGCCACCCGTGCTGTTGCGAAACCGCTCCGTCGCGCCACGGGAGTGGATCGAGAGGGCGCAGCACGCCAAGCCCGGCATCGGCAAGCCACACCTGCTCATCATCCGATTCGGGGAGGGTCACGCGTAACAGCATGTGCGTCCGCGGTGCGATTTCATCCGAGGACTTGTACACGCGTGCAAGCAGTCGTTCGACTTGAAAGCCGACCCGTTCGAGCGCCGCCGCCAACAGCAGATTGTGTTCGTAGCAGTAGCCGCCACGACGGCGTTGCACGAGTTTTCCGAAAATGTCATTCAGATGTAATGAGGGCGTGCGTCCCACCAGGACGTCAATATTCTCGAAAGGGATCGACATCACATGCGCCCGGTGCATGGCGACCAGCAGTTCACGCGTAGGCTCGATCGACGCTTCGAGGCCGATCCGTTCCATGTAGGCGTTGAGATCCAACGGCTCGTTCTCCTGTATCGTGTACTTGAGTCGCTGTGACGTTATCGCTGCCGCTTCACGAACGATTGCCTGATGCGACCGCCACCGCCTGCCCATGCACTTTACTACGACTGCATTGCGGGGGGCTGGTCGCTCACGTACGCCGTTTCATGATCGCTCTCTTGAAGGCGTTCGCCGACATGCAGCGAGGCATATCGAACCACCTGCTGCCCCACCGATTTGAGTCGCTGCTCCATCGCAGGATCGAGCGGCCTGCCCGATTCATCAAACGCTTGATAAGCCTGCGGCACCGCCCCCTGCTGAGGGACCACCCAGGCGTGCAACGCACGGGCCACGTGCCGAAGGTCAGCCAGTGCCTGCGTCGCCCCCATCGCGCCGCCGGATACACCCACGAGGCCGATCATTTTGTTCTCCAGCTCATCGAAACCCATCAGGTCCAGTGTATTTTTGAGCACGCCGCTAAAGCTGCCGTGGTATTCGGGCGTGCCAAGGATGATGCCATCAGCCTGACTGACGTCACGGCGTAGCCGACGCAGACCTTCTGGCTGTTGGCCTTCCTCTGCCTCTCCGTCGGCGAATGCGAGTTGGTACTGCCTCAGATCGATCAACTGGGTTCGCGCGCCGGCTTCCGCAGCTCCCTGCAAAGCGACCTCCAAGGCCATGCGGGTGTGGCTGCCACGTCGGAGACTGCCGACGATGGCAACGACCGTGACTTGCCTGCCTACTGTTTTGCTTGATGCCATGATGGCCGCTGCCTTTCTTAACATCCGAAAGTAAAACCTATCGAATGTAAGTGTCTCGGCGCCCATTGACTTTGTCAAGAAAAATATTTACTTTGTAATCATGGCTGCAAACCGAGACAATTCTGCGAAAACCCGCACCCGCCAGGCGCTTGTACGCTTGCTCAAGCAAGAAGGGGCATTGGATGTGGCGACCCTTTCCGAACGGCTGGAGCTGACCGCGATGGCTGTACGGCTGCACCTGAAGGACTTGCACGAGCAGGGGTTGGTGCGTTTCACTGAAGAGCCTCGCCCGATGGGGCGTCCTGCCCAGGTCTGGACGTTGACGGAAGCCGCGAACGACTTGTTCCCGGCCGGCTACGCGGAACTGACCCTGAATCTGGTCGATTCCATGCAGCGTGCGTTCGGCAACCAGGGGTTGGACAGAATTCTCGATGTGCGAAAGCAACAACAGAAGCAGGCATATCTGGCGCAGATGAAGAACAAGAACACCCTGCCCGCTCGGTTACGAGCGCTTGCTGCCATTCGCACACGCGAAGGATACATGGCCGAGGTTCAACGTCGGGACGATGGCGACTATGAGTTGATCGAAAAACATTGCCCGATCTGTGCGGTGGCGAAGAACTGCACCAGCCTGTGCCGTAACGAACTGGAACTGTTCGATGAGGTTCTTGGCAGCGATGTGCAGGTCACAAGAACTGAGCATATTGTTCAAGGTGGCCGACGATGCGTGTACCGCATCACCCGCGAACACCCTCGCGAGTCAGCAACTGATCACAAGCGTCTTTCGGCCGGGAAAGGCAAACGGTGACGACTGTGCTGCCTGGGCTTGTCGCGGTGGTGTGCGTTGGATATCGCCACACAACACTGCCTGCTTCGCTGCAAGATTGCTGGTCACCTGCACCGGACGGTAGTTGGACCGTAGCGCGACGCCCTACCATCGGCCCGTCGCCCCGCCGCCGCCGGAACTTCCGCCGCCAAAGCCACCCCCGCCGAAGCCGCCACCTCGGCCGCGGCCGCTGTTTCGTGCCGCATTGCGCAGCAGCATGAACAGGATGCCGCCGAGGGCGATCCACATCACCGCCGCCCAGCCGTGTCGGCCCGAGCGGTGCAGCGAAACGGCGGTAAACACGAACAGGCCGATCACACCGATCACGACCAAGCCGTGCCACCACTGGGCCTGAGCCTGGAGTGTGGCAAGTTGTGACACGCCTTCACCGCGGGCCATGCGGTCCAACGCCTCGACACCGGCGAGGATGCCGCCGGGGTAGTCATCACGTTGGAAGTATGGCACGATCTGCTGGTCCATGATCTGTTGCGCCTCTTGGTCGAACTGTCGGCCGAACCCGCCGCCGAGTTCGATGCGGGCTGAGCGGTCGCCGTGCGAGACGAGCAGCAGGATGCCCTTATTCCACGGCTGGCCGTCGATCTCTTCGTGGCCGATGCCCCACTGGTCGTAGAGCAGGTGGGCGAAGCCGCCGATGCGAAGGTTGCCGCCGCCGTGGTCGGCCTTGCGGTTGATGGTGACGACGAACAGCGGAATGGCCGTCTCGGTCAACAGCGTGTCAGCGACCTGCTGGATGCGTTGCACGTCATCCGCCGAGAGCAGGTCGGCATGATCGACCACGAACTCGCGCTCGCTCGGCCGATCCAGTTGCAGCCCCACCTGCTGGCCCCATGCGAAGCCTGGCAGCAGGCACGACAGAAAAAAGACCATCACGAGCCCGGCATGGAATGGTGTGTCGCGCATGGCCACAGCATACCCCCGATCCGTTGCAGGCCAAGCCCAGCAGGATTTGCCATACACGTTCACTGAGAATCAACCGCCACAGGCCGCAGATCTGCGGCCCACCCAAGCCAGGCCACGCCGTTGCGCTCATAGCGGTCCGTAGCCAGTACGTCCAGATATTGCCTGGCGTCGTACAACCATAGTGAGGGCCGAGCCTTCGAGCCACGCACGGGGCGGCGATCCGCTACGGGCGTAAAGGAGACAACCTCACTATGTTGTGCAGCTATAATGCTTTGCGTATCCTTTTTCGCAAGACACGGAGACGGATAACCTACCTACTATCCTCGGGCAGGTCTGATTAAAATGAATCAGTTGAGCGTGGCACAAATCGATATTCTCGAGCAGACGCAATCTATCGTTCGGGATGTGGTGGAGCCGGACGCGTCTCGGGTCGATCAGGAGGCTGCTTGGCCGGAACCGGGACTGCGAGCGATTCAGGCTGCGGGGCTGGGTGGGCTGGTGGCCCCGGTCTCGGCGGGTGGGCTTGGCTACGGGATGCTCGGCCTTCTCCAGGTTTGCGAAATCCTCGGGCGAGCCTGCCCCTCCACCGGGCTGTGTTTCGGGATGCACTGCGTCGGCACAGCGGCCATCACCGCCAAGCACACCGACCAGCAGCACAGCCAGCTCCTTGAGCCCATCTGCCGTGGTGAGCATCTGACCACCCTGGCGCTGAGCGAACCAGGCACGGGCTCACACCTCTGGCTTGCCGAAACCCAGATTGAGCATCATGAACAGGGCTACCGTGTTCACGGCCGCAAGGCGTTTGTCACCGGTGCCGGGCACTGCGACTCCTACGTCCTGTCGGCGGTCGCGGCTGAAGCAGATGCCCCGCCGGGCATGTTCTCGTGCGTGGTTGTTCCTTCTGACGCGGACGGCGTCGTCTGGGGCCAGCCTTGGGACGGGCTGGGGATGCGCGGCAACGCCTCGACCACCATGGACCTGAACGATGTATCGCTGCCTGCTGAGAATCTGCTCGGCGAGGAAGGTGAGCAGCTCTGGTACGTCTTTAACGTCATTGCTCCCTACTTCCTGATGGCGATGACGGGCACATACCTGGGCATCGCCTCGGCGGCCCTGGAGGAGGCTCGCCAGCACATGCGCAAACGCCAGTACAGCCACAGTGGGCGAACCGTAGCCGACCAGCCCGTGCTCCAGCACCGGCTGGGGCAGCTATGGGGTGAAGTCGAGCGGACCCGTCGGCTGGCCTACCATGCCGCCGCCGCCGGTGATGCCGGCGAAGAGCAGGCGCTGCCGGCAATGCTGTCGGCCAAAGCGGAAGTCGGCCAAAGCGCCGTGCATGTGGCGAACGAGGCCATGACTCTCTGCGGGGGCACCGCCTACCGCGAACACAGCCGCCTGGGTCAGTTGCTTCGCGACGCCCGGGCCGCGCATGTGATGGCTCCCACCACGGATCTGCTCTGGACCTGGGTCGGACGGAGCCTGCTCGACCTGCCACTGCTGAGCGATTAATTCTGCGACCGGGTCGTACGATCGCAGGTAAGTTCTATGATATTCAACTGCGGCTCGCCTTCGGCGTAACGTCGTAGCCAGATGCCCTGCTTCCCGATTGCTCGTATATGTCCAGAATCGTCTTGCTACAGGTTCCCCTGAACATTGAGCAGCACGTGCAGCAACAAACGGCCCTGCACGTGTCAACGCTGGAGGATCCGCACACACTGCGGGATCTGGTCGAATCGGACCCGGCGCAGATCGCGACGGTGGTGGTAGGCGCCCCGGTTGAGAATCCGCTTCAGTGGACCCAGCGGCTGCACCGGCTCGACCGGAGCCTGTCGGTGGTGATTCTGGCGGAAAGCTCGACCATCAATGCCCTGCAAAAAGCGCTGCAGTTCACGCCTTTCCTGGGTGAAGATGTCCGCTGTGTGAACGGCGAGCAGCCGGGCACGGTCGCCGAGCTGGTGGTCGAGGCGGCCGAGCGACGTCAACGGCGCCAGCGATTCGCCCAGACCGCCGCCGTGATGAATCAGAGCCTCAGCAAGGCGATCGCGCCTCCGCAGATCGCCAACCACTTCAGTCGCCTGCTGGACCAGGCCCCGATCGGCGTCGTGACGGTGGATCACCAAGGGGGCATTTACGGCTGGAACCGCCATGCCCAGCAGTTGCTCGGTGCGTCGGAACGTCATTCGCTCGGCCAACCGCTGGCGCGGCTGTTTGCCTCCCCCGAGCGCGAGCAGGTTCAGCAGTACCTCGAGGAAGCGGTCCGCGCTTCCGCGTTGATCACCGGACGTACATTCGATCGCTCGCTGATCAAGGGCCTACCCCAGTTTCTGGAACTCTCGGCCATGGCGGTGGAGGTCGCACCGGGGCGGGCCGGGGCGATCGTGCTGCTCCAGGATGTGACCGCCCGCGAGCAGGCCCTGCGGCAGCGCGACCACCACGAGGAGGCGCTCCGCCAGCAGCGACGCTGGTTCGAGGCCACCGTGATGAGCATCGGCGACGCAATCATCGCCACCGATGAACATGGCCACATCACCTTGATGAACAACGTCGCGGAACAACTCACCGGATGGTCGCTAAAAGAAGCGGTCGGCCTCGACAGCAGGCAGGTGTTCCGCATCGTCAACGAGACGCACCGAAAAGAAGTTGAAAGCCCGGTGACGCGCGTGCTCCGCGAAGGGCGAGTCGTCGGGCTGGCGAACCACACCATCCTGCTGAGCAAAGACGGGCGAGAGGTCCCCATTGACGACAGCGGTGCGCCGATCCGCGATAGCCACGGTCATCTTGTCGGGACCGTGCTGGTGTTTCGCGACATCAGCCGACAGCGCCAAGCCCAGCGGGCGCTGAAAGAAAGTGAGCAGCGCTACCGCCAGTTGTTCGAATCGATTGACGAAGCGTTTTGCGTCCTCGAATTGCTTTTTGATGACCAGCATAAGCCGATCGATTATCGCTTTGTGGAAGCCAATCCCGCCTTTGAGAAACACACGGGGATTATCAACGGCGTGGGCAAAACGGCGCGCGAGATCATCCCGAATCTGGAAGAGCATTGGATCGAGATTTACGGCCGCGTCGCTGTCACCGGGCAAGCGACCCGTTTTACGCAGGGGTCGGAAGCGATGGGCCGGTGGTTCAATGTGTATGCCTTTCGTGTTGGCGATCCACAGGAACGAAAGGTCGCGCTGCTTTTCACCGACATTACGCAGCAGAAGCGAGCCGAGCAAGAGGGTGAGCGACTGTTTCGCGAGGTTCAGCTCGAGCAGGAGCGACTGGCGGAGATCTTTCAGTACGCGCCCTCGTTCATGTGCATTGTGCATGGACCGGACCATGTCTTCGAACGGGCCAACGAGTGGTACCAGCAACTCGTTGGCAAGCGCGAACTGATCGGGCGGGCGGTGCGGGACGTCTTTCCCGACCTCGCGGGACAGGGCTTTTTCGAGCTTCTCGATCACGTTTATAAGACAGGGGAAACCTACGTTGGGCAGGATATGCGTGTCGTTCTGCAACGCGAATCTGGCGAGATAGAGCAGCGATGGCTGGATTTCGTATATCAGCCATTACGTGACGCGGACGGCACGATCACGGGCATATTCACGCAGGGCGTGGACCTGACCGAGCGTAAGAAAGCGGAAGACGCGCTGCGCGAAAGTGAACGCCAGCAGCGTGCGCGGGCCGAGGAGTTCAAGGCGCTGATGGACGCCGTGCCGGCCGTGGTGTTCGTGGCCCATGATCCGGAGGGGAAGCGGATCACCGGCAGCCGCTATGCCCATGAGTTTCTGCGCCTGCCACCCGATGCGAACCTCTCCAAGACGGCGGACGCGCCGCAGCGGCCGGCACACTTCCGGGTATGCAAAGGTGGCGTCGAGTTGCCGGGCGAGCAACTGCCTGTGCAACGCGCCGCGCGTGGCGAGCCGGTGTCGGAAGACGAAATCGAGGTCCATTTTGATGATGGCACGGTTCGCCATCTTCTGGGCAACGCCACGCCGCTGTACGATGAGCATGGCCAGGTTCGCGGCGCGCTGGCGGCCATGGTTGACATTACCCAGCGTAAGCAGGCTGAGCAGCAATTACAGCGGCTTAATCAGACCCTTGAGCAGCGTGTCGCCGAACGGACCGCGGAAGTCGAGCGGCGCGTGTCGCAGTTGCGCGCCATGGCCGCGGAATTAAGCCGGGTCGAACAGCGCGAACGACGTCGGTTGGCGGAAATACTCCACGACAATCTTCAGCAACTGCTGGCAGCGGGCCGGATGCAACTCAGCATGCTCGTCGGCCGGATTGAAGAGCCGAAGCTGCGCGATTCACTTCGCCATGTTGAAGATCTATTGGCGCAGTCCATTGAAACATCGCGTAGCCTGACCGCCGAATTAAGCCCGCGGATCCTCTACGAGGGAACACTGGCCGATGCCATCAAGTGGCTGGCACGCTGGATGAGGGACAATTATGAACTGCATGTCGAACTGAAAATAAATGAGTCGATCAGCCCTGCAGATGAGCAATTACGGGTTATGGTATTCCAGTCCGTGCGGGAACTGTTGTTTAACGCGGCCAAGCACAGCGGCGTTCATCAGGCGGAGGTTTACCTGGATCGTGCCGACGAGAAGTATCTTCAGATCCGGGTGGCCGATCGCGGCCGAGGCTTCGACCAGGATGTCGTCTTCGAATCGCATCATGACGATAGCGGCTTCGGCCTTTTCAACGTCCGCGAACGCGTGGAACTGCTGGATGGAAAAATGACCGTGGACAGCCAGCCCGAGAAAGGGACTACAATCACACTACTGCTGCCATTGCAACCAACGGAAGTCGAAACACCATGACCGCTGCACGCTTCGCTGTCGATTCATCGTACCTGTCCGGCCGTACCGCGATTATACGCGTGCTGCTCGCAGACGATCACAAGATTATGCGCCAAGGATTGATGAGCCTGCTTGAAGACGAACCGGACATCAAGGTGGTCGCCGAAGCCAACGACGGGCAAGAGGCGGTCGAACAAGCCCTGCAGCACACGCCCGACGTGGTGATCATGGACATCAGCATGCCACGTTTGAACGGCATTGAAGCAACCAGGCAAATCGTATCGAAGCTGCCCCATATCAGTGTGATCGGGTTGTCGATGCATGAGGATGCGGAAATGGCGGAAGCGATCCGTAGAGCCGGCGCGAAGTATTACCTGAGCAAAGGCGGCCCGGCCGACCAGCTTGTCGCGACCATCCGCCGTGCCATGTGACCCGCTGCGTGATTCAGGTCATGCAGATTTGCGTGAACGTGTGCTGGCCTTTTTGGACTTCTTGTTCGATTTTTTACTGGGCTTCTTGCTGGTCTTCTTTTTGCCGCTCTTTTCTTTCACCGACTGCTTCAGCGCTTCCATGAGATCAAAGGTCGGCGGGATTTCTTCATCCGCATCTTCCGCGACTTCTTTGACGCCTTCACCTTCCGCCTTGCTTTCAATCAACTCGCGAACCTGTTGCTGGTAATCGTCCTGGTACTGCGCGGGGTCAAACTCGCCGGTCATGGTGTCGATCAACTGCTGGGCCGCTTCGACTTCCTTCTTCGTCGGCTTGATGTCGCGCGGCAGGTCGTCGGCAATTTCGTCCATTCCCTGCACCTCGTCAGCATAGTGCATCGTGTGCATGATCAACGCTTCGTCGGCCACCTGAATCGCCACAAGGTACTGCTTCTGACGCATCACCATCTGCGCAATCGCGAGCGAGCCCGCCTTCGACATCGCATCCACCAGCAGCTTGTACGCCTTTCCCCCACCCTCGGCCGGCGTCAAGTAATAACTGCGATTGAAGTAGATCGGATCAATCGTTTCGAGGTTGACGAAATCCGAAATGTCGATCGTACGGCCGCCTTCAGGCTTGAGTTGATCGAGTTCCTCGTCCTTGAGTATGACGTACTGCGAAGGGGCCACCTCGTAACCGCGGGCCGTGTCCTTGAAGTCATACTCTTCGCCGGTGTCCGGACAGTAGAGCTTGCGCCGGAGTCGACACGATCCATCCTTGCTTAGCATGTGCAGATGAATGCTGTGGTCACGGACAGCGGTGAGCACTTTGACCGGGATGTTCACCATCCCGAAGCTGATGGAACCGGACCAGATGGAACGAGGCATGCAAAACTCCTTGATAAACGGCGTCAGTCGGCAGCAATGTCCAGCATGTTCAGCACCTTGCGGCTGACCGTCTGTTGCAGGTCGTCCAGCTCGGCCCAGGGATCATGCTTGAGTTGCGCCAGCCGCCGCGGCAGGTTGGCCAGCGTGTAGTGATCCGGCGCGTCGAGCGTGGCCAGTTCGTCCCATCGCAGCGGCGTGACCACCGGCGCCCCGTGGCGGGCTCGCGTGGAATAGGGGGCCGCGGCCGTCGCGCCTCGGCTGTTGCGGAGGTAGTCGATAAAGACACGGCCCTTGCGTTTCGCTTTCGTCATTACAGCCACGTACCGTTTCGGATGTGCCGAAGCAATCGCCGTCGCGATCGCATGGGTCAACTGCTTGACGCTGCTCCAGTCGAGCGTGCGGCGGATGGGTGCGATCACATGCAGCCCCTTGCCTCCGGTGGCTTGGACGAAGCTTTGCAGACCGATCTGTTCAAGTGAATCGCGCACCAGCATGGCGGCGTCGATCACCTGCTCCCACGTGACCTCGGGCCCGGGGTCGAGATCGAAGATCAGACGATCCGGCCGA
This sequence comes from Phycisphaerales bacterium AB-hyl4, assembly GCA_041821185.1. Classification (NCBI taxonomy): domain Bacteria; kingdom Pseudomonadati; phylum Planctomycetota; class Phycisphaerae; order Phycisphaerales; family Phycisphaeraceae; genus Natronomicrosphaera; species Natronomicrosphaera hydrolytica. Next base: position 398,606 of record JBGUBD010000003.1, read on the forward strand.
TCGAGCCGATCGCGTCGGCTAGACCAGGGGTGGATCTCAAGCACGCCGATCTGCACCAATGCGATCACGCCGGCCAGATTGCTCACCGCAAGATATTGCTCGCTCTTCTCACCCGCTTCGGCCACGTCAATGCTTTGAATCTCGGCGGGCAACCCTTCGCTGATGTGCTTCTGATAAAAGCAATGCGCGCCACGCCCGCGCGGACACCGAACCACCGACAATGGCCGATCCGCAATGTACGCCAGCAAGCGATCGGCGACACGCTCGTAGTGGGCGGCGAGGTCGGCCTTGGTCGCGCCCTGCTCGGGGTAGAGCACACGGTCCGCGTTGCTCAACGAAACCCCGGCCACTTCCACCGGCTGTGGGCCCCTGCCCGGCGATGTCACCGACCGGTTGTTCCCCGCCGCTTTATCATTCTGACCAGCCATCGCGGTCACCTCCGGCTCGGGCTTTTCCACCTCACGCACGACGGCATCGGCCGGCTTGTCGTCACGCAACCCTTGAAACGCGGCATGGCGAAGCATCCCATCGTCGGTCCAGCCGGCGAACGCAACTTCGGCCACAAGCTGCGGCGTCACCCAACGAGCTTCACGCCTCTCGCGCGTGGGCGCGTCCGCTACGGCGGGGCTCTTTCGGGCGAGACCATCGAGTCGCTCGCGAATCGACTTCAGCGACTGTGCGTTGAACCCCGTGCCCACTCGGCCGCAGTACTGCAACAGGTGATCGGCGTCGTGGTACGCCAGTAAAAGCGACCCGAAACCACGACGCGAGCCGCTCGGCTTTGTCCAGCCGACGACGACAAACTCCTGCCGCTTGCTGCATTTGGTCTTTGTCCATGTACGCGATCGGCCGGAGGTGTAGGGCGCATCCGCTCGCTTACTGATAATGCCTTCGAGTTCCGCATGACAGGCATGCTTGAAAAATACGCGACCGCTGCCAGGCTGATGATCTACGTAACGGATGGTCGGATCGTCCAACCCAACCCCCTCATCGATAAGTTCGCGCAGCCGCTGCTTACGCTCGATCTGCGGACACGCCCGCAAGTCGTAACCGTCCAGATAAAGCAAGTCGAAGGCCACGAACGTGACGTGCGAGCGATGGCGCAGCGCATTTTGCAACTGCTGAAAGCTGGTCCGGCCACTGGGCTCAAACGCCACCAGTTCCCCGTCGAATATCGCGTTGCGCGCAGGCAGATGCGCCAACGCTTGGCCAATCGCGCGAAACCGATCGGTCCAGTCCTTGCCATTGCGCGTCAGCAGGCGCATCTGCCCGGCGGCAAGGTAGATCAGCGCTCGGTAGCCATCGAACTTGATTTCATGGATCCACTGTTCGCCGACTGGCGCGGTGTCAACAAGCGTTGCAAGTTGGGGGGGAATGCTCTCTGGCATCTTCGCACGCACGGCTTGCTTCGGCGGGTCTTGCTCGATCGCGGTCACACCGGCGGTCTCTGCAACTTCGCCCGATGCGATCTGTTCAAGCGATCGGCCGGTCTTGACGCTCAAGGGCTCGGCTTCGGTGATGTCCGGTTCGTCATCCGCCCGGATGTGCTCGTCGCGGTCCTTGACCAGAAGCCAGTTCCTGCCACCATCGCTGCGCGGCCCCGCCATTTTGACCAACGTAAATCTGCCGCGCAGCTTTTCACCACGCAGCCGGAACTTCAGTCGGCCGCGCTGATACATTTCGGCCAGGTCATCCGCACCAATCGGTTCATAGCCACCGCGGTCCCAGACCAGCACCGTGCCGCCGCCGTATTGACCTTCGGGAATCGTGCCCTCAAAGTCGGCGTAATCGAGCGGATGATCTTCAACGTGCACCGCCAAGGCCTTCCGCCCCGGGTGCATCGGCGGGCCCTTTGGCACGGCCCAACTCAACAGCACGCCGTCGTGCTCCAGCCGCAGGTCATAATGCAGGCGTGACGCGTCGTGATGTTGAACGACCCACCGTCGTCCGTCGGGGCCCCATGACAGGTCGGCCCGCGCGTGTTGTTCCGGCGCCACGCCCGGTTCAGAGGTGATGGATGCTCTGCGCTTGCTGCGGTAGGTCGACAGTCTGGTCATGGCGAAATACCAATGCCCCGCAAACCACGACGCCGACGTACTTGAGTCCCGCAGACGCGAACACATCCGATGTCGGTTCCACCGCGGTCGTCGGTGGCATTCATCGGCCGATGAAACCGTGGCGTTGGTCGTGGCCGTAGAAAATTACGTAGGTGACGCACGAGGTGGTTTTGCTGGCAGCGCAGAAAGCCGCCGTCGCCTCGCAATCGTCGTCCACGTTGAGTGGGCAGCGATCGCTTTCTCAGGGTCCGCTCAGCCTCGCGGGATCGGGGCTTGCGGCAGAACGCTGATTTGTGACACTGAACCCGCCTTGCCCGACGAGGACTCGGGATGAGCAACCACAGCGATGCCGAAAGCCTTGAGCAACTGCTCGCGCAGCTAGCTGATGCGGACGATGATGAACAGACCATCAGCGTCGAGCAGGTGCTCGATGCGGTGGGGCGACGCTCCTTTGGCCCGGTACTGCTGGTTCCGGGGCTGATCGCGTTGTCGCCGGTGAGCGGGATTCCCGGGGCGCCCACGGTGGTGGGCATTATGGTGCTGCTGATCACGGGGCAGTTTCTGCTGGGTCGCTCGGAGTTCTGGTTACCACAGTTTTTGCTCCGCCGATCCGTTACTCAGTCGCGTTATGAAAAGGCATTGAAGGTGCTTCGGCCGGTAGCGAGATTTGTCGACCGACTGGTCAAACCGCGTCTGCGTTGGCTCGCGGAGGGGGCGGCAGTGTACGTCATCGCCCTGGTCTGCCTGCTGCTTGCACTCACCGCCCCGCTGCTGGAGGCGGTCCCCTTCGCGATCACCGGCGTGGGGGCGGCCATCACCGCCTTCGGGCTGTCGATGCTGGCCAACGATGGGCTCCTTGCGCTGCTGGCCGCCGGGTTTTGCGTGGCGACCGCGTTTGTTACGAGCACCGTTTTGTTCTGATAGTCAGGACCTTGAAACACGGTTGTTGCCGGTCGGCCTTATGGTGCTAATTCCTATTTGATCTGATTTCGAAAAGCGCATGAAACGGCGCATCCTGCCCGCTCGTAATCTTCATTGAACACGCGAACGGTGGTGTCGCGAACGGCCGACCACGGCAAACCACCACCCACCAATGTGATGTATGAAGGCACAATGTATATGGGCAGTATTTTCTGTTTGCTGCCCAACATGAGATAGAAAACAGAGGAAGGAATTTGAGTCATGCTTTATTGGGCACTGGTATTTTTCATCGTCGCGATAATCGCAGCGGTCTTCGGCTTCGGAGGGTTCGCCGGAGCGGCGGCGACGATCGCGCAGGTGTTATTCGCGATCTTTGTCATCCTCTTGATTGTGTCGCTGATTGCCGGCCTGGTGCAGCGTGGTGGCACACGAGGGGTCTGATCACCCAAGCAAGTCTGGGATGACCGAGTGCAAGCCGACGCAGCAATTGCCTGGCGTTCCGCAAGCTACCGAAGCTCACAGACGGAGCGAGACAGCTTGCTACTCGGCTACACGGGGGGTGTGTGCTTCTGACGAAGCAAGGCGGTCCTCCAACATTTAAACAATTGAACGCACGCTGAGGAGGCGCACAAGGCGGTGGATATGTTTACGCCATCGCCGAACGACAACCGCTTAGATGGAGATTGAATCATGGGTTTATTGAGTGAAACGTTCAATACGCTGGACGACCTGATGCTGCATGAGTTGAAGGATGTGTACGACGCGGAAACACGGCTGGTTTCGGCGTTGGATAATATGGCCGAAGCGGCCTCCAACCCGGTGCTGAAGCAGAGTTTTCAGGAGCACCAGCGCCAGACTGAAGGCCACATCAGTCGGCTCGAACAGGTGTTCCGAATGGTCGACCAAGAGCCGGAACGCGAAACCTGCCACGCCATCAAGGGTCTTATTGCCGAGGGCGACGACATGATCTCCGCCGACGGTGACGCGAAGGTGCGCGACGCCGCACTCATCGCCGCCGCTCAACGGGTCGAGCACTATGAGATCGCGGCCTACGGAACGATGCGAACGCTCGCCCAGCAGCTTGGCCGTAGGGATATCGCCGACGTCCTGCAACAAACCCTGGATGAAGAACGAACGACTGACGAGAAGCTGACAAGCCTGGCCGAGGGCGAGATCAACCCCCAGGCCAATGTGGCCTGACTCGCCTTCATCGCACCAAGCTGATGTACTTGCCCCTTGTCCCCGTCGCGGCGCTTCGCCACGGCGGGGCTTTCATTTCTATCGCTGATTTCGACGCGATCGCCGACCGCAGCGGCCCTCGATCCTTTGGCGACCACATCGCCGGTGTGCTCAAACAACACGGCCACAAGCTTGCAGGCACGCATCGTCCCAAGGCAAAAGTCGCGCTGATGTATAGTCGGCCAAGCGACCTGGTCGGCCGTATTGAAATGCTCGCCCTGAAAGAACGCCACCTCCCATTAGCGCGATCCTCCGATGCGTATCCGTACAAGCGGGCCTTGCGGATGAGTCATTTTCTTTATCAGGCGTTGGGCCATACGACAGACTTCGTCACGCCTGACGATGACCTGAAAGAGCAAGCCGTCGTGCATATTCCCGCAATGGAGATCGTGGACAAAGCCACAGCCGATCGGCTGAGCCAGTACGTCCAGGCGGGCGGCCGGTTGATCGTCGAATACCCCTTCGCCTGTCGGGACGAGAAGACATGGGTCGCACCGGATCGGCCGATGCACGATTTGGCGAAGCTACTCGGCTGCCGGGAGGCGGAGCGCATTGCACTGAACGATCGGCCGCTGAGCGTTCGCTTCGCCGGCGGCAAGACGGTTGACGCGGCGGTGTGGCGGGTGAACCTGACGGTCACAGATGGCGAGCCCATCGCGTGGTGGCCGAACGACGCGGTCGCGGCCGTGCGTCATCGTGTCGGCCTTGGCGAGGTGCACACACTTGGGTTGAACCTGTCGCTTTCAGCCAAGGGGCAATGGGAGGACCCTGCGATGGACGTGCTCGACGATCTGCTTCGCGGCGCGGGCGTTGAGCCCGAGCATCAGGCAGATCGCGGCGTTCTCGTACGGCGACGCGTCAGCGGTGAGCGTTCGATCTGGTTTGTCTTCAACGTGGCGCCGGAACGGAGACTGTGCACCTTGCCTGCCGAGCCAACGGCCGTCTGGCATGAAATGGGGATTGAACGGACGGCGAGCCAACTCACCCTATCGCCCGGCGCTGTGTTCGTAGCCGAGTTGCCTGACATACCTGGATCGCAGTAACACGGCTGGTCACGGCCCATCACCAGTACGCGATCAAGGAGCCCGCGTCTGCGGTTTCGGTCGGTCAGGGGCTCGAGGGCGGACTGGTTCCACCGGCTGGTAACCCGCGAGTGGCCGACGGTTTCGCTATCGTTCATTTTGCACCAGGCTTCGCTGAAACTATCATCAGCGTTCTGTCATACGCCCTGCGCCGACGCACGGATCAAGGCCGAGCCCGGCCAGGCTATCCGTCCGCGTCTCGCTTTGTGGCAGCACGCTTTTATTGCCGAGTTCGGCAAGCAAGGAACCATCGATGCCAACGCAAGCAGAGAGTCTGGACGCCACAATTGCTCCCATTTACGAAGAAGTGCTTCAACGCAATCCCGGCGAAACCGAGTTCCATCAGGCTGTGCGCGAAGTACTGACCGTGCTGAGTCCGGTGCTCAGCAAGTATCCGCAGTTCGCCGAGCGGAAGATCATTCAGCGTATCTGCGAACCGGAGCGGCAGATTATCTTCCGCGTGCCGTGGATGGACGACAACAATCAGGTGCAGATCAACCGCGGTTTTCGCGTGGAGTTCAACAGCGCCCTGGGCCCGTACAAGGGCGGCCTGCGCTTCCACCCTTCCGTCTACCTGGGCATCATCAAGTTCCTTGGCTTTGAGCAGATATTCAAGAACGCCCTGACCGGCATGCCCATCGGCGGCGGCAAGGGTGGCTCGGACTTCGACCCTCGCGGCAAAAGCCATGATGAAATCATGCGCTTCTGCCAGAGTTTCATGACTGAGTTGTACCGTCACCTCGGCGAATACACCGACGTGCCCGCCGGCGACATCGGCGTCGGCCAGCGCGAAATCGGCTTCCTCTTCGGCCAGTACAAGCGCATCACCAATCGCTACGAGTCAGGCGTGCTCACCGGCAAGGGGCTGGACTGGGGCGGCTCGCTCGTACGCAAGGAAGCCACGGGCTACGGCACGGTCTACTTCGTTAACGAAATGCTCAAGGCCCGCAACGACTCGCTCGAAGGCAAAACCTGCATTGTCTCCGGCTCGGGTAACGTCGCCATCTACGCCATCGAGAAAATCCGCCAGAGCGGCGGCAAGGTCATCGCCTGTTCCGATTCCAACGGCGTCATCGTGCATGAAGCCGGCCTCGACCTTGACCTCATCAAGCAGATCAAGGAAGTCGACCGCCGCCGCATCAGCGTCTACGCCGACCATCACAAAGATGCGAAATACCTCGCCAACGGGAACATCTGGGATCTGCCCTGCCAGGTCGCCCTGCCTTGCGCGACGCAGAACGAGCTTGACGACAAGTCGGCGAAGAAGCTGATCGACAACGGCTGCATCGTTGTCGCCGAGGGCGCCAACATGCCCACGACGCCGAAGGCGATGAACCACTTCGCCGAGGCGGGCATCGCCTTCGGGCCCGGCAAAGCGGCGAACGCCGGCGGTGTCGCGACCAGCGCACTTGAGATGCAGCAGAACGCCAGCCGCGACTCGTGGAGCTTTCGGCTGACCGAGCAACGCCTGCAGGACATCATGGTCGACATCCACAAGACCTGCCACGACACGGCCGAGGAGTTCGGCCAGCCGGGCAACTACGTGATCGGCGCGAACGTCGCCGGCTTCCTCAAGGTCGCCCGTGCCATGGTCGCCATGGGCCTGGTCTGATTGCGCAGTACGATTCATTCACATACGTCGTCGCAGCAGACCACAGCCTGCGTAACCACATCGGCAAACAGCCGCAGCCCCGCTGCGCCCGTTTCGTACACGCGCACCACCTCGGCCACCTCCGCGGAGGCGTCGGCCAACGCTTCAGTCGACGCCGTCGGCCCACCCTTCAACCACTGCGGCCGATAGTCGCAGTGCGCTTTCTCGGGAAACAGCGCAGCATAGAACGTGTCCGTCTCAACCAGGTCCTGAAAAAAGTGCGTGCCAAAACTCAGGTCCGGCATCAGCCCCCCTGCCTCAAACGCCACTTCCACAAGCACGCTGACCATGTTGATCTCGCTGAAGCGCACCGGCACGCCCAGCGCCGGCGTGCTCGTGCCCCAGCGGCCGGGCCCGATGAGCATGGCGGTGCAACGCTGTCGATCGGTAATTTCACGATTCAGGCGACCCACCAGCCTCGCCACCTCGTATCGTTCCGACGGCGACAACGCCACATAACCCTCCGGCTCGACCACGATCACCCGGTGAATCGGCATCGCCACGTTGCCGCCCATGAAGTCGCCCGTGCTGCGAAACAGCACCTGCTCGGGCCGTAGCTCGCTCGGCATTGCGACGGCCGAGTGAGCGCCTCGCGTCTGCATCGGACGACACTGCACCAAGTTGATCCGCGTCACGCCTTCACGCGTGAAGTTCGCGGTAAACTCGACGTCCACCGGCGTCTCATACACCTGCTCAAGCGTTTTGAGCATTCGCTGCATCCTCGCCGCAAAACCGGTGCGCTTCAGCAGCGGCTCGAAAGAGAGCAACCGGGGTTGCCCGTCCAACGGTTCCGACGTTGCCCCCGCCGCGGTCGTGTCGCCGCAGCGCGCAGCCACCCGGTCCAGCGGCATGTCCACGCCTTCGTCCAACAGTTGCCGAAACGATATGGTGCGCAGCGCGTTCGATTCCAGGTCAAGTACATCAACATCGTGTTGGGAAAACGCCCTTGCCTCCTGCGCATCCTTGTGCGGCTGTCGGCCAGGTTGATCGAGCGCTACCGTCCGCGCATAGTCGCCTTCCACACGATCCACCGCACGCGTGCCCAGCCCCAGAACCAGTCGCAACATGCCCGCCTGCGGGTCCATCTCCCGATGCCACACGAACGGGTTACGCGACATGCCCACGCCCGCCACGTCTGGAAAGTAATAGTGATCGCGATACGCGCCGGACACGCGCTGACACAGCAGCGCCATCGGCTCTTCCAATTGATCCAGCCCGCGCTGTCGTCGATACGCCAGGGCATCGGCGCTCATCGCGCTGGCAAAGATCCGCCGTACCGCTTCTTCCACCTGCGCATAGCGCTGCTCCGGCGTGCCACGGTTGACGCGGAAGTAGCTTTCGTACTTGCCCGCAAACGCGTTGCCGAACCCATCTTCAAGCAAACTGCTCGATCGGATCACCAACGGGTACTGCCCGAAATATTCGAGCATCTGCAACAGCGCATCTTTGACGTCCCCGGAGAATTTGCCATGCAGCATCTTCTCGTGCAGCTGCGCCGCGGCGGTGTAATAGCCCCGCTCGGTTTTCTGCTGCATGAACAGGTCCCACCAGCCGTTGTGCACCAGGTAGCCGTAGAAAACATCCGAGCCGACGTAGAACGAATCGTGCGGCTCGAGTTGCTCCGTCCACCCCGCGTCCGGCTCGGCGAGCAGAATCTGCCGCGCGAGCAACATACCCACCGCCTTGCCTCCAATGAACCCTGTGCCGATCAGCCGCGACTTGATCTCAAGCAATTGCTCCAAGCTCAGGTGTCGGCGGGCCAGCGCGAGCATCCGCTCGTCACAACCGATCATCACCCGGCAAAGCTGCGCGACCATGTCATGGCGTGTCGGATCGTCAGTGGACCGACGACATAGCCGTTCGGCGTCGAGGAACAATCGATCCCAGGAGTCCAGATGACGGTGGGCACTCAACACCTCCCGCGACACCAGATCCCTGGAAAGTCGAGTCGCGTCGTCGCTGTTGGCGACCGGCAGGAAGCGATCGCCCTTGCAGACATGTGGTAGAAACATCGTCGGCGACGCACGCCGCCACACCTTCATCGGATGTACGTGCAGTTGGCCTCGGCTGGTGTTCAGCCCCAGCAGCAGCTGCGTTGTTTCGCGAATCTGCGCAATCGTGCGGTACGCATGCCGTGTCCGCAGCAGGCAGAAGTAGGCCACCGTGTCCAGCTTGTAAAGGTAAGGGCAGATGACCCGGAAAAAATCGCCGATCATGCGATCCGTCGCCCACGCGTCGAGCAGATCGGTCAGGCAATCGAAGATGTAAAACGCGTCCGGCCCTTCGTCGGTGATGATCTGGTAGACCCGCGCGGTAAACGACTCGAACCCGTGATGCGCGTTGAGCTCATACACCGTCGCCCCGCTGTCGTCGGCTACCAGCGGCGCGTGCTGGCCGAAGCGCATGTAGATCGCCCGCCGCCCCTCGGCCTGCGTATGCTCAACGAACGGGCGAACAAAGCGGGCGTACTCCGTTACCGCGTCGGCAAGCCAGACCACGTTGTCGCCGACGCGCAGACCGTCGAGCACCTCGTCCAGCGCGACGAGCCCCGTGCTGGTCCACCTGCTGTTCGATTCCAACATCCCGGCTCCTCACTTCCACCACGCCGCGTGACGGCTCATTCATTGGCGACGCTCGAATGTTCGAGTTGGAAGTCGCGCCGGCCGGTGGAGTAGGCGACAATCATATCGGCATCTTCATCACCGATGTTGACGGCGTTGTGGAAGACGCCGGCGGGTATGCTCAGCGTATCGCCGGGATTGAGCGTAACGGCGTCGCCGCCGAGGGTGTGCCTGAGCTTGCCGCGGAGCAGGTAGAGGACCTCTTCGCACGTGGGGTGACAGTGGCGGGGGTTGGCTTTCCCCTGCCGGATGACGACACGGCCGAGGGTGAGGCCCTTGTTGCCCGTTAACGGCTCGTTGGCGAGCCAGGTGAGCGTGCCCCAGCCGTCGTCGACGGTATGGTTGGCTGCGTCGGTCGCGTTGCGATAAGTGCCTTTCATCATCACTCCTGAAACGAATGGGCCGGACGCCTGGCGTGCGTCATGGTCAAGGTATCGGCGCGTCAGGATACCTTGCCTGGTTCGGTATCGATTCGAATATGCTGGCCATCAGGCTGGCAGTAGGCTTCATAGATGCGAAGCATTTCGAGCGCGTTGTCGAGCGTGCCGACTTCCGGCGGGGTGTCGTCGAGGACGCACTGACAAAAGTAGCGGATTTCCGGAGCATAGCCGAGAAGGAAGATGCCCTTGTTGTACAACTGACCGAGGGAGAATTCGGGTTCCCAGTGAAGGGCGGCGCGTTCATCGCCGCCGTAGTAGTCGCCGGATCGTCCGTAGCCGCCTGCGGGCTTTGGCCCGTCGCTGTAGAAGGTGAGTTTGGTGTTATTGTGGATGACGACGTTGCCGCCGGGGCCGACGATTTCAGTGCGTTCGAGGAATGAGCTGCTGCCTTGACCGCGATCGAGATGGAGCGATCCGACAGCGCCGCTGGCAAACTGGATGGCGGTGACCGTGCCCCCGGTTGGGCTGCGCTGGACGAAGATGGACTCGGCGGGGCCGGCAAGATATTGCAGGACCGACCAGGGATGGACGATGTGATCGAGGAAGCGCCACATCTTGTGAAGATCCTGGCGGTCTTCGAGGGGAGGCAGCGCCTCAGGGTAACGAGCGGTAATGGTGCTGATGGAACCGAAGGCGGGACGGGTGATGATCTCGCGAGCCTTGACGTTGGCGGGGAAAAACATCTTCTTGAAACCCACGGCAACGAACTTCCCGGTGGCTTCGCTGACGCGCATCATGTCGAGTACTTCGGCGGAACTGGCGGCGGGTGGCTTCTCGATCCAGACATGTGCGCCAGCTTGCATGCAGTCGATGGCGATCTGAGGATAGCGAGGCCGACCATCTTCGTCGTAGTTGGTCACAACGGTGACGGCTTCAGGCTTTTCGCGCTCGAGCATTTCGTGGTAGTCGGTGTAGGCAGCCTTAGCGCCGAACATGCAGCCGGTATGCTCGGCTCGCTCGCGGTCGAGATCGCAGACGGCGACGAGATCGATCGGTGCGTACGGGTGAGTGGAAAAGACATTGCGGATGGCGTGGCCGCCGCAGCCGATGGCGGCAAGGCGAACCCGACGTGGGTACTCGTGATTGTAAAGCACTTTCATGGGGGGGCCGCTTCCTTTCATCGCTACGCGTGAGGGCTCATGCCACCACAAGCCGACACGCCGGGATGCGGCCCCCACCACGAAGCCCGAAATGTCGAAATCGGGTCAGGCGTAACGATGCATCCGCGTCGACGTCGACACACGGAGACTGTCTACCTTCGTTAACGCCGCAACGTCAGGCCGCGCGAGGGCAGGCAGAGCCACATGGATCATCGCGAGTTTATGATTCTCGCTGACAACGCCGTCGCCGAAGCAGCAGCGCGAAGCTGCCGAGGCCGATTATCGCAGCCGTCGTGGGTTCGGGGATGTATTCCGTCGCGTATCTTCCAAGCTCCATCTGCACGCCATCGACCCACAGCGTGCCTTTATCCATCATGTAGACACGAAGAAAGCTGCCGCCGGGATCGATGTCTTCCAGCAGGAATTCGTAGCGTTCCCATTCGTCGGTAACATCGAACTGGAATAGCTCATCCCAGCCGACGAGGATCCACACGCGCGAGCCGCCCTCTGCCTTGAGGTACAGCGAAAGGGTGTGATCGCCTGCCTCGACAAAGCTGAACCCCTGGCTGACCGCCGGGGCCCAAGCATTGGTGTAGATGTTCCGCGTGTCGCCGGCGGCGTTGGTCAGCCGCATGCTGCGGTTGCCGATGACCGCCTCATCGGTCACCGGTGTCCATCGGCCGTCTGCATGTCCCGCGACGCCGACCTCCATCAGCGAGTCTGCGTCGCCCCACTCCGCAGGCCAGCCTGGTAGCCGCCCATAGTCCTTGGCAAAGTGGCCGTTGCGGATGAGGTTCCGCGTCACCTCGAACGTCGGGTCCTCGGGGATGATGAACTCGCCGACGTTCACGAGCATGCTCAGCACCTCGTTGTGATTCCACTGGCCGTCGAGTTCATACACCCCTCGGCCGTAGGGCTGGAGCGTGGCGCTGAACGTGCCGTTCTGAACGCTGACCGTGTCGTCTTCGAACCACACATTGCCCATGCCGTGGTATCGCTCGGGCAGCGTAAACTCCAGATCTACGTAGGCCGACTCGGCGTTGGCGGCGATCAGGTAGGTCTTGCCATTGTGGTTTTTGATGAGCACCTTGACACTGTTTTCCGTGCCCGGGTTCAGGTAGGCCACCGACTGATCAGGCGAGCGATCCAGAAGAATAGGCGCGAGCGCTTCCACCTCGCTCGCGGTCTGGTCGAGCATCTCCCAACTCGGCAGATACGCAGCGGCGAAGTCCCAGTAGAAAATGCCATTCACGTCCGCCGCCAGTGAGAGATAAGCCTGTGCCTGATGTTCCTCCGGGCTTAACGGCCGACTGCGTCCCGATGAGTTGTCGAACAACGGCGTGTAGACGAACGGCTGGTCATGCTCGCTGGCGATCTGCACCGCTGCCCGCGCGTTTTCATACACCGAACTCATGTGCTGGTTGTCGCCCACGTAGAAGTCGCGCATCGGAATGTCCCACGCATCCCAGTGCATGTTCTTGGACAGCCCCACCGAGAAAAGCACAGCCACCGGATGATACGGATCGATGCTCTTGACCTTCTCGTAGAATTCCTCGACGCCTTTCTGCATCATCAGGTGGTGCTTATGCTCCGGGTTGTTCTGCCAGAAGTTGTCCGGCTCGTCATAGCTGTAGTAGCCGATGACCGCGGGATGATCCATCGCATTCTGCACCACGCCGGGCACGACCTGCTCGTTGATCACCGGATACTTGTCGTCCCAGTAAGGCCCGTTCGTGTAACGCCCTTCCACATCGTTGAAGCGGACGTACAGCGCCTGTTCCGCCAGCTTCACCGGGTTCTCAAAGGCATACATGCCGCTGGCGTGGATCGCGTCAAGATAGTCGCGCACCGCCGCGACGTTGTAGGGATCATCGGGACTGAGGCTGCGGTTGTATCGGTTGGCAGTGGTCTCGCTCTTCCATCGCTGGGTCACGTTGAAGCCGGCGTCCGCCATCGTCTGCGCCTGGCCGGCGAACACGCCCATGACGCCCATGGGGAAAAACGGGTTGCCGTCGACGTGCATCACCCGGCGATACCGATCGATCTGCGTGATGGTCGTCCCTGCCGGTGGCGGGGGCTGCTTGACGAGCGTGTCGGTCCCCTGCCAGACGACGCTGCCCTGATCCAGAATGTCCAGCGACAGCGAATACGTCCCCGCCGCCAGGTCGGCCAGCGGGAGTTGAAGCTGATTAAAGCCGGCCTCCGTCAGCGGCCCGTCGACCACCGTCTGCGTGCCGTTGTGCGTCAGTGTGGCGCGGAGCGTGAGATTCTCATTCAGCGTCTGGTTGGGCCTGACGTCGAAGATGATGTTGGCGACATCTTCGTTGACGTAGTAATCCATCTGCGACAACGCCTGCACGTGTGCGTCGAAGCCGGCACCATTCCCATAAACGGAAGTACCACCAAACATTTGTACAACCGACACAATGAACGATGCGGCCACTGCTGCGATTGCTTTCTTCACCATCCTTCGATTGTCGAGCATGCCATTCTCCGCACAAGAAACTGTGCATAATAGGTTTATACGACGACAGCTCAGGCGGCCACCCCGTTACCCGTGCGTAAACAGCACCGGTGGCACAGATAGTAGATTAGCGTACGATCCGCGATATGCCAAACAAATTTACAACTATTTCATCGTGCCGAATTCGGTACGCGGCGCGTGCGATCGCCTTGCATGGCTCGGCAAGCAAGGATGCTACCGCCGCGACCATCGCGTCGATCGTCCGGCCGAAGCAAACGGAAAGGCAAAGATGCAACAGCGTGCCCAAGGGCCGCGGACTCACACCGCGTCTTTGGTGAACGTGCCGTCGATTGTCCGCCAGATGCCACACGGATTGTCGTCCTGCAGCGGCGGTGGGAGCAGGCTGGCAGGCGCATCCTGATAGCACACCGGCCGAGCCCAGCGGTAGATCGCGGCTGTGCCGACGCTGGTGAATCGGCTGTCCGTCGTGGCCGGGTACGGCCCGCCATGCTGCATCGACGAGCACACGTCCACGCCCGTCGGAAAGCCGTTGAACAACACGCGCCCTGCACGCTGTTGCAGCTTGGGCAACAAACGCGCCGCGTCGGCCTGGTCGGCGTCGGCCATATGAATGGTGGCAGTCAACTGGCCGGGGATCGTCGCGATCAAACGCTCCAGTTCGTCCATGTCCTCCGCCTCGATCACCAGCGTCGTCGGCCCGAAACATTCCTCCAGCAACGCCGCGTTCGCGATCACTTCCGACGCCTCGGTCCGCAGCACCGCCGCACCACCAGCGCCCGCCTCCCCAGCCTCAACCACCGCAACCGTCTGCACGCCCGCCATCGCGCGCAGTCCACCGAGCGACTTCACATACTGCTCGGCAATCTGCTCATGCAGCATCGCCCCGGTCGGTGTCTTTGCCACAGACTCGGCAAGCCGATCAATCAGTCGGCTTGTCGCTTCGCCCTTCAGTGTCAGCACAATGCCAGGCTTCGTGCAGAACTGCCCCACACCCATCGTAAAGCTCTGGTGTAAGCCGTCAGCGATCTTGTCACCCCGCTCGCGAACGGCTCCGGGCAACAGAACGACCGGGTTAACACTGCCCATCTCCGCGAAAACGGGGATCGGCTGTTCACGTTCGTTCGCCGCGTCGAACAGCGCCCGCCCGGCCTTATGCGAACCGGTGAAGCCAACCCCCCGCACCGCCGGGTGACGCACCAGGTCGAGGTTCTCCGCGTGATGATCGGTGTGCACCAAGGTAAAAACACCCGCCGGCAGACCCGCATCCCCAATCGCCTCGGCGATTGCGTCGGCCACGAGATCGCTCGTCTGTGGATGCGCCGGGTGAGCTTTGCAGACCACCGGGCAGCCGGCCGCGAGCGCCGACGCCGTGTCGCCGCCGGCCACGCTGAATGCCAGCGGAAAGTTGCTCGCCCCGAACACCACGATCGGCCCGATCGGAACGAGCATCCGACGAATGTCCGGCTTCGGCATCGGCTGACGCTCCGGCTGAGCGCGATCAATGCGGGCATCCACCCACGAACCTTCACGCACCAGCGCCGCAAACATCCGCAACTGGTTGACCGTTCGGCCGCGCTCCGTTTCAAGTCGACCGGCCGGCAAGTGCGTCTCTCGACCGGCCACGTCCGTCAGCTTTTGCCCAAGCGCGTCGACCCGCGTCGCGATCGCTTCAAGCAACGCGGCCCGATCCTCGGCAGGCAACGTCGCGAAAACACCCTCGGCACAGGCCGCCGCGCCTTCCACTGCCTCGGAAACCGATACCTTGTTGCGTTGTGTCATCGTCTGTACTCCCGTTTAATTCATTCAATCAAGTCACGCGTCGCGACGGCCAGCGGTTGTCGGCTGAAACCCCAGCAAACCGCCGCTGGCAAACGTCTTTCGCTCGCCCAGTTCACGCGCGATCCGAAGCACTTCATTCCACTTGGCCATCCGCTCGCTTCGTGCGAACGACCCCACCTTGAGTTGGCCGGCATCCGTCGCCACAGCCAGGTGGCTGATGAACGCATCTTCCGTTTCACCCGAGCGAGCCGACACGACCGGCCGCCAGCCGGCCTGCTGGGTGAGGCGGATCGCGTCGATCGTCTCCGTCACCGTGCCGATCTGGTTCAACTTGATCAGCACGGAATTGGCGAGCTTCTGCTCGATGCCACGCTCGATCCGTTGGCGGTTGGTGGTGAACAGGTCATCGCCGATCACCTGCACGTGTTCGCCCACGCGCTCGCACACCCGTCGCCAGCCGGCCTCATCGACATCCGCCGCAGGGTCTTCGATGCTGACGATCGGATACCGCTCACACCAGTCAATCATCAGGTCGGCAAACGCTTCGCAGCTGAACTGCCGGTCTTCCAGCCGGAACCGGTAGCAGCCCGCCTGTTCATCGAACAGGTCGCTCGCCGCGATGTCCAGCGCGATGCCCAGGTCTTCGCCCGGCCGATAGCCGGCGCGTTGAATCACTTCCACCAACGTGTCCAGCGCCTCGGCGTTTGTCGCAAACTCAGGCCAGAACCCGCCTTCGTCCGCAACGCCCGCCAGCACGCCGCGCTCCTTAAGCAACTCGCCCGCCGCATGGTAAACGTTGAACGTCATCTCCAGCGTCTGCTCGTAGCTCGTCGCGCCGATCGCCATGACCAGGTAATCTTGCACGTCCGTTCGCCAGGCCGCATGGCTGCCGCCGCCGATGATCTGAATCATCGGCAAGGGCAATCGCGTACCGTCGCCCAATGACGCGTACAGCGGCACTTGCCGGGCGTTGGCGGCGGCGTTCGCGACGGCCATCGATACGCCGAGGATTGCATTCGCCCCGAGCCGGGACTTCTCCGCTGTGCCGTCGAGTTCGATCATCCGCTCGTCGATGGCCCGCTGTTCGCTAACGTCCATGCCACGCACCGCCGGGCCGATCACGTCACGAATGTTTGCGATGGCTTTGAAGACGCTCTTGCCTCGATAGCGCTGGGCATCGCCATCACGCAGTTCCAGCGCTTCAAACTGGCCTGTCGACGCGCCGGATGGCACGAGCCCTCGGCCGCGCACGCCATTGTGCAACGTCACCTCCGCCTCGACCGTGGGATTGCCGCGCGAATCAAAAATCTGCCATGCATCAACGGTTGCGATTTGCATCAGGGCCATGCTCCTTTTCCACCTTCGTAAACCACAATGCCGCCACGGCATCGAGTGTCCAATCGTCGCCTTCCAGCAATGCCTCGGTGACGAACCGCCGCACGAACTGGCGCGTCGCGTCGATCGTGAGATACTCCACCGGACTCTTACCGTCGATGCGGGCGAGCATCAGCATCAGCAGAAGCCGGGCCGTACGCGCATCCATCGCCTTCGCATCCAGTGCATCGCCAAGCGTTTCGAAGTACGCGCCGCGGGCAGTATCGATCATCTGTCGCAGGCCTGCACGGTTCGCTCGCTCAAGCAGCGTTTTGAGAAACAGGTGGTTGAGCAGGAAAGCCAGGTCGAACGCCGGATCGCCATACCATGCGACTTCGCAGTCGAGCACGACAAGCCGAGCCGACGACACCATGATGTTCTTCGGGCTGTAGTCGCCATGGACCAGGGCCAGCCGTGTCGTTGCGAGCCGCTCGGCCTCAGCCTCGATTATGCCCCGCAACTTCGAATGCCGCTTCGCCGTGGTCAGCAGGTACGGGTCGACGCGCAGTGCCTTGAAGTTGCACGTCGTATCAAACCGACGCGCCACCTCATCACGCCCGGCCGACGTGCGATGAATAACCGCCAGCGTATGTCCCGCCCGCCGCGCGTCGGCGACGTCCAGCTTCCCCTGCAGCAGCTTCTGCTTCCAGTTCACGAAGCCCGCGCCGAGATGCTCCATCACAAAGTAGCCATCCCCCGCATGCATGATCGCCGGCACCGCCTCTGGCATCACGTCCTGCACGTACTCAATGTACTGTCGCTCGAAAAGGTTGCGATTTGTATCCGCGTACCAGTCCTCCGCCACACGCAGCTTGGCGAGTGCGCGCTTGACCACGAAGTCGCGCTCCCCGTCGCGCACGCGAACGATCTCGCTCGACACGCCACCGGTCAGCGGTTCGACCGATACGCGATCGCCACGCACGACATTGTCGGCGCGAAGTTGCGCTATCAGCGCCGCCATTTCGGAATCCGGAGATATCTCAGGCACGTTGCCTCTCATCTTTCATCACAACTTACACCGCAGCCGCCGTCAATGTTCGGTTCGCACCGAGCGGCCGCGACAATCAACGCGCCGCTGCTTCGTCACCCTTCCAAGCCAGCAGGTGCTGTCGCAAGGGGTTGGAGAGCTCAGACAGATCCGCTTCCGCCAGCGTCCGCCGCGTCGGCAGGCCACCTCTGCCGCCCAGCGCCGTCGCCACCCGACTCGCCACGAACGCCGCGAACTCCATGCGACGCACAAGCGGCAGGCCGTCCAGCAAAGCCGACGCGTACGCCGCGTGGTACGCATCGCCACAGCCGGTCGTATCCACCACCTCGACAGCAAAGGCAGGCTGATGACGCACACCCTCGGCGGTCCACGCCCAGCTACCCTCGACGCCGTCGGTGATCAACACCTGCCCGTCGGTCATCCCGCCCAGCGCTTCAACCACCGCTTCGGGTGCGTCATGGCCTGTCAGCGTCCGGCCCGCGGCGGCGGGGAGTATCGCATGCGAAGCAAGCGCGAGCATGCGACGCAGCACCGTCGGCTCGCCCGCCTCAATGTCAATCACCGACGCCACACCCGCCTCGTGCGCTGCCTGAAGCGCCGCCAGGCCCGCCTCGGTTTCATATCCATCACAGAACACGAGGCGGGCATTGCGGATCGCCTCCGCCGGCACATCGTCGGCCGTGGGGTGGCGATAACCCGCCAGCGTGTAGTAGACCGTTCGCTCGCCGGTGTCCGGGTCGATTTCCACCACGGCGATGGCCGGCCGGGCGCCCACCTCGTCGATGAGAAAATCGAGCATCACGCCATGCCGGGCGAACTCGGCGCGGGCGATCGTCGCGAGCGTGTCCTGGCCGAGTCGCCCGACAAAGGCTGTCCGCCAGCCCAGCGTCGCGAGCAGGCACGCCGCGTTGCCCGCCGGCGCCCCGCCCTGGATGACGAGTTCGTTGACCTCATGCTTGTCGCCTTGCTTCCGCTGCGGCGGCAGCTTCACCAGCACGTCGACCACGTTCAGACCGACAACGACAACTTCCGGTGCAGTGTGAGCCATGGTGGTTCCGTGTGTATGCGACATGGTCATCGACTCAGGTACATGCTCGTCTGCTCACCGATCGCCTTCACACCCAGCCAGTGGTTGAGCATCTCCAGGTCCCGGCCGAGATGGCCCATGCCCAGCGACCAGTGATGATCCAGCCCACGGTTCATGATCGTGCCCATCACGCTCTCGGCGGTCGCAGGCGATTCGGGTGTCATCTCAGTGTAGTTGCCGCGGAATGCCAGCTCGCAATCTTCCAGCCGACCTTCAAACGCGAACATCGTCGACGCATCCGGCGATTGGTAGCGCACCACCGTGGCCGGCCCGGTCACGAGCGGGAACTCAAGCATGAGTCCGACGGCCGTTTCCGGATCACCATTTTCAAGGATAGAGTGACGGGTTGCGTCGAAAGTTGCGCCCGCGCGAAGCAATCGCGTCGGGCACGCGCCGCAATGCCATATGCCGAGCCGGTTGGCGTCGACATCGAGCGTGGAGAGGTCCATCATCGTGGGCACAGCCGCGCCGTCGGTGAGCAGGTGCATCGCCAACGACGAGATCAACCCGTTCATGTCGCCTTCTTCAACCGTGCACAAGCCCGCATCGTTGAGCATCGACACCGCGCCGTCGATTGCAAAGCCGTAGCAGTCGAATAGCTCCGGCCAGCTTTTCACGGTGCAGCCGATGTAGCCGCCGCTCACTGACAAGTCGTAGATGCTCAAACCCATGCGCAACGTGCGCAACGCCTGCTCGTCCGGCAGGGCGACGCGGTTGCAGGCCTCGTGCGATTTGATCGCCTGCCACAGTCGGCTGACATCCGCGTCGGCGAACTTCTTCCCATGCTGATGCGCCGCTTCAAGGTCGATGCGATCGAAGCGAAGGCCGAACCGCCGCATCACCGCCAACTCGTCTGTTTCCCCATCGTAGAACGCCGACACGCGCGAACCGCCGACGTGCAACGCCTTGCCATGACGTAAGCGTGCCTTGGCACGGACACTCGCGCCGAAGCGTTGAATGTACGGGTCGGCCGTGGCGTCGATCGCTGTATGATGCCAGACGTAGCGCACATTCATGCGCTGCCACATATTCAGCAGAAAGTTCTGACAGCAGAGGCTGTTCGCTTCGAGGTTGCCCCCCTTCTCATCGGGCAGCGACCAAGAGAGCACGGGCATGCGATGGTCCGCCAGCCATCGGCCGAAGTGCGACCCGATCTCGCCGGCCGTGTAGGTCGCGTGCAGGAATATCACCCCCGCCACGCCGCGTTCCAGCAGCCCGTCGGCGAACGCGAGCAACGCATCCGGATCTTCAAACGGTTCGTCGGCCGTCAGCACTTCAAACCGCGACGCGTCCAACACCTGTCGGACGCGATCGCAAGCCGCGCGATAATTGCCCACCGCTGTCTCGTAGGGAAAGTGCGCCCGGATGCAGCAGCCGACCACGGCAATGGGTACGGGCCTGGTGGTCGGCGGCGGGCCGAGCAGGTCGTGCAGCACCTCGGTTGTCACCCCCTTCGCAGGCAGGTTGATTTCCTGGTCGCGCCGAGCGGAAGCCACGCCATCGGTGGCCCGAGTGCCGCCTCCTTCTTGTGTCAACATGCGATCGGTCATGGGCAGTTTTCCACGAAGTGAGCTGTCGGGAGATTACATCGGGACCCTTCAAGGGTAACCGCCGCCGCATCGCGTACAATGAGATTTTCGGTCACCCCTGTTGAGGATTCGGCGCTGTCGCGATGGCGTCAGGAATCGGCCGCCATGAACAGATCAAAGGCAACAGGTCGCCGCGGTCGGCCGAGAGCGATTAACGCATCGCTTGCGCGAACGCCGCCGCGCGTGGCGATGCTGGTGGAGACATCCACCTCGTTCGGGCGACAACTCATCGAAGGAGTGGCCCAGTTCGTGCGTGAGAATGGCCCGTGGTCGATCTACGTGGAACAGCGCTCGATCTACGACCCGCCCCCCACCTGGCTGGCACGGTGGGACGGCGACGGGCTCATCGCCAAGGCCGCCTACGAGGAGGTCGCCAATACGATCCGCTCGCTGCCCATGCCCATCGTCGACCTCAACGAGCAGGTGCTCGGCCTCGGCCGACCGCTGGTGTTCAACGACAACCGCGCGATCGGCGCCATGGCCGCCGACGCCTTGCTCCAGCGTGGGTACCGGCAGTTCGGCTTTGCGGGCTACGCCGACATCTACTGGTCGGATCAGCGACTGCTCGGCTTCGCGGCGGCGGTCGAGCAGGACGGCGGCGTGGTACATCGGTTTCACTCACGAAGCCGACCACAGATGCGATATCAACACGAATCATGGGACGAAGAAATCGCCACCGTCGGCCAGTGGCTCGCACAACTGCCCAAGCCTGTTGGCGTACTGGCCGCCAATGATTTCCGGGCCGTGGAAGTGCTCGACGCCTGCCGTCGACAGAACATCGCCGTGCCGGAGCAGGTGGCGGTGATCGGCGTGGACGACGAATCCGTCGCGCAGGCGATGGCTTACCCGCCGCTGAGCACCGTCGTGCCCAACGCCACGCGCATGGGCTACCTCGCCGCCGGCATGCTCGACCAGATGATGGCCGGCCGACCGCTGGACGAGCAGGCGGTCTACGTCCCGCCGTTGCAAGTGATCAACCGTCAGTCGACGGACCTGATCGCCATCGACGACCCGTTCGTCGCGAAGGCCTTGCGGTTCATCCGCGAGTCCGCCTGCCTGGGCATCACCACGGAGGACGTGCTGGCACACACCGACGTGTCGCGAAGTACGCTGCAACGGCGTTTCCGCGACGTGCTGCACCGCACAATACACGACGAGATCATTCGCATCCGCATGCAGCGTGTCACGGAACTGCTCAGCTCCAGCGAGTTGTCGTTGGCAGGCATCGCGGAACGCTCTGGCCTCAAGCACCCCGAATACCTCAGTGCTGTATTCAAACGTCAGACGGGCATGACCATCACCGCGTTCCGCCAATCGTTGGGGATGCGGTGATCGACGGCGGCCCGGCGTGCACATGCTGCGCCCATGCGTCGGCCCGATACGGCTGATTGCCAGGCACGTAGGCGCTGGGGAAAATCACGCCGCCGGAACATCGCCACGCCCCGCCCTTCCGTATGTGATCCAGCACCGCCCGTTGCAGCGACGTCCGGGCTTCGACGCGGGCAAGGTCGATGTTGGCTCGGCCGAACGTCCGCTCGATCGTCTGCCAGCCGCTCGTGTTCGGGTAGGGGAACAGGTAGAACTCGTTGAGAAACCGCACAAGGTTGGCATCCGCCGACAGGTAAGCCTTGAGTTGGGCGTCCATCATCCACGAATAACAGTAGATCACGTCAAACGGTCGCTCGGGGAAATGCCTTGGGAAAAACGCGAGCGCCTGCTCGATCGATGCACGGCAGGCATCGAACGTCAACGGCCCGCACGCCGGGATGTGCACACTCACCGCCGGCGACCCCTGGTCGAATACCATCTCCCACGCGTCGGCAGGCAATGTGCTCGGCTCACGGCGCACGCATCCGTCCGGATGCACGACATGACCACGAATCGTCGTGTCAGTAACTTCAAGCGTCGACGTCCAGGGCCCGTTGGGGTCCAGCCGTTGATTCTCGCCTTCAAATTGACCATCAGCGCGGTACTTCCGCCCTTCCCGCGCGAGCATGACCACCGCGTTCGACGAACGATGACGATAGCCCCGAAACGGCGGCTTGAATGTGTCCTGCACAAACTGAAGCCGACCCAGTTGCAGTAGCTTCGTTCGCAGCACATAGTTGGCCACCCACCCCACCATCGCGAGGCCCCAGTGGCCGTGCTTGCTGTGATAATCTTCCATCCATGTGAAGATGTCGCTGAGTGTGTCGTCGGTCACGCGGGCGGGAATGCCAAGTCGGCCATGCTGCTGCAACGCATACCGTCGGCCGGCAAGGAACACGTAAGCGTAGAGCATGTTCCCCCCGGGAAGGTGACTGTCTTTGAAGATCGGCCAGTTGCCCACCCCCTGATGCACCTGCTTGTCGTAAAGCAAATGGCAGCAGAACTGAAATAGCGCGTTCATCCCCGGCTGCTCGTCGAACAGGCGCAGATGTGCGTGCAACGCGTCGCGGACGCGAGGCGGCATGGCCAGGTGTTCGCCAAGCTCGTCCACAACGCCCGCACTCATCCGCAACGAACGCCCGGCCGGGTCATAGCCTGCGATGAACTCATCCCAATGCACCACCCACGACGTCGGCAGCACACTCAACCCCAGCGTCTCAGCCAGTTCGTGCAGCTTCATGGACTCACCTGCTCGGCCTGTAACCGAACCGCATCACCCGGAAACGACGCTACGGCATCCGGCTCAAGTGCCATCTGGTAGCGACCCCCTGAAGCGAGCGTCACCGTCACCGTTTCAACCGCGTCGCGAATGCCGATGAGCTGGCGAATCACGCCATGACCATCGGTGATCACGCGCGCCCGGCCGTGCACCTCCGCCAGCCGCTGCCCGCGCCAGTACAACTCGCTCACCGCGCCACGCCCGACAAGCTTCGCCCCCCCCTGCTCACATGAAAACGCACACGTGCGTTCATGCTGTTCGTCCTCATACCAGCAGCCCCACGAAAGACAGTTGTGCTGATAGACACTGATGCCCTGCAATCGAAGCATGTAGTCCAACATCACGCACATCGTGGGCGTGTAGCCTTCCGGGCCTTGAAACACACCGGTCAGCGGATGAACCTGATGCCTGAATCCGTCAGCCGCCGCGATGCAGCGAGCCCAGCGAATCATCACCTCAGTCATCGCCGCGAACTTGCCGTATCGCTCCATGAACAGCGGCGCACGCAACGCTGTCAGCGACTGACATGGCCCGCCCCACGAGTTGTCGGGCATCTGCCAGTCAAAATGCGGATCGCAGATCGCAATCGACGGCAAGGGACACGCCGTCCAGAACGCTTCGGGGTTGCCGACCCATCGCTGAAAAATTTGCTCGAACAGCGCCGGCTCCACCACGCCCTCCGCCAGCACGCGTAGCAGCACATCGCCAACGATGTTGACGAATCGCCCCTCGTCATCGCGATCATAAAAGCACAGCGTGGCCTCATCGAACAGATGCGCCATAATCGCCTCGCGCGTCTGCGCCGCCTTGGCTTCCCACTGCTGCGCTTCGGTCGCTCGGCCGAGCCGGCGGGCCATCTTCGCCAGCGCCACCCGCCCACCGTACAGGCTCGCCGACAGGTCAGGCGCGAGGTAAGGCAGCCGCGGGTTCGGCGGACAATAGCGAGCGTCCTTGCCCTGGCAGACCTTGGGCAGCCCCTGCCAACGCGGGCTCTTGTCATGCCCCGTGTCATATTCGCAGAACGCTTCGCAGAGCCCGAGGCCTCTGCGGTCGCGGTAACGGATCAGCCAGTCATCCCATCGGCTGCAGCAGCGATACGCCTGTTCGAGGAACGCGTCATCGCCGTAGTGCAGCGCGCAATCCAAGGCCGTCACGGCGAGCGACGTGACCGTCTGCACCTGACTCCAGCCGAGACCGCCTCGCCGGGCGAAGCAGGGGATCTGCCCATCGTCCCGCTGTTGATTGAAGAAAATACGATGCGCCGCGAGGTAACGTTCCGGGTCGATCGGGGCGTAGGCGCGGGCATCGATCGGCCCACTTTCCAGCCAGATGCCGGTGTAGGGGCCGCCCTCGATCAACACCGGCTCATCACCATCGGGCACGCGACGGACATTGGCCTTCAACTCAGCCAGCGCCGCGTCGAACGTGCGCTGCCAGGCCGACTGGCTGGTCGCGAAAGTGATGAGGCGTGGGTGTCGTATGGCTTCGGCGTCGCTCGTGCCTGTCATGGCCAGTCTCATGCCGTGTCGGGTTCGCGTGGGCTCAGGTCTTGATCGTGCTCAGCCCCCAGTGGCCGTTAAACGCGGTGACGTGTTTGTCGCCGGCGAGCAGGTCACGATAGTTTGCAGCGACCTTGCGCACCGCGGCCGCATGCAGTTCGATTTCATCCTTCCACAAGTGCTTGAACCACGGTACGCCGAACACGCGTTCCTGAATACCCTCCGTCACCGGCAACGGGTCTGTGGAAACGTCCCGGCCGCCGGACAGTTGGTTGGTCGGATGGCCGTCGCCGAAGATGTCGATCTTTGAGAAAAGTGGATGCTTGTGCAGCGCGGCGTTCACGCCGGGGATGGCTTTGCTGCCCTCGGCCTGCAAAGCCTCGCAGAACCGCTGTACGGACAGGCCGTCAAAACAATCCCGATCATAATGAGCATGGGGGAAATACCACGCACCCATCGACGAGCCGGGCGCCGTCGCCTGAATCGGCCGAATGCCGGGAACATCTTTGAGCAGGCTCCAGTAGTAGCGCATGGCCGCGTCGATCTCCGCCATCTCCGCGGGGTATTTCTTCAACTGCGCCACGCCCACCGCCGCGGACATCTGGTGCATGCGATACTTGCATCCCCCCACCGGCAGGCCGGCCATCGCGCGAATCGATTCGTCGGTGAGTTCATCATGCCGGATGTAGTGGCCGTAGAGAATCGCCCGTTCATAGATCTCGCGATCATCGGTGATGAGGATGCCCGCTTCCCCGACGGCGAAGCCCTTGGAACTCATCAGCGAAAAGCAACCAACGTCGCCGAACGTGCCAGCCATCTTGTCGTGATAAAGCGAGCCGTGTGCGTGGGAGGCGTCTTCGATGATCTTGAGGTTGTGCTTGCGGGCGATCGCGCAGATGCGGTCCATGTCGGCGACGATGCCCAGGTAATGCACCAGCACGATCGCGCGGGTCTTGTCGGTAATGCGATGCTCGATGTCGTCCGGATCGATGCAGAGCGTCTCGGGATCGATGTCAGCGAACACGACCTTCGCGCCGAGGCCCAGCGCCTGCACGCAGGTGGCCCAGTAGGTCATAGACGGGGCGATGATCTCGTCGCCTCGCCGAACGCCCACGGCGTACATCGCCGCCTCCAGCGAAGCGGTGCCGTTGTTGTGGCCCAGCGCATACTTCACCCCATGCCACCGGGCATAGCCGCGCTCGAAACGCTTGGTCACGTCGTTCTGTGACATCGCGCCGCGGCGCAGAATGTCCAACACGCCCGCTTCCATCTCCCGATTCACGATCGGCCAGGCGAACATGTCGGGGTTCTCCCGACACACCACCTTTTCACCACCATCTATGGCCAAGTGCGACATATGCCCAGCCTTATTTAAACGCTTTTTCAATAAGTGATAACATCAATTACGAGCTGAATAAGCCAGCACGCCTCACCTTAGAAACACCCATAATCACACGACCGACCAAGTCACCGACACGTTTCAAATATGCAATTGAAAACAGCTTCATTTGCCTTCAAATGTCCCGAACTTGTGATCCGCCCCATTCAATTGTACAACATCTCTACGCCTACACCAGCAAATCTCACCCAGGATCGTCAGGTATTTCACACGCCTGTGACCCGCGAAACACTCAACCCGCCGAGACGCTTCCACATGCCAATACCGCCCGCTGACGCCGAGATCCTCCGCCAGGTGCTCGCCCTGCCGACCTCGCCGTTTCACGAAGCCCACGTCGCCCGGTTCGTGGAAGCCTTTGCCCGCGAACGCGACCTGCCGTGCAAGCGCGACCGATTCGGCAACCTCTACGTCAGCTACCATCACGGCCAGCCGCGCAGCCAGCCCATCGTGCTCGAAGCCCACATGGACCACCCCGGCTTTCATGTCGAATCCGTCAAGGACGGCAGGGCCCGGCTTGCCTTTCTTGGCAAAGGGCCCAGCATCGACCTCACCGGCGAACCACTGCTCGTGTACAACGACACCAACCCCACCGAGGCACGCTCGGCAACAATCGTCTCCTGCACACAAGCAGACGGTTTCTATCGTCCGCTGTTCGCCGAGGCCGAGGTCGACCCCGGCGTGCAAGTCGGCGATTTCGCGACCTTCGACCTGACCACGTGGCAGTTGCGCAACCATCGGCTGCACGCGCGGGCCCACGACGATCTCGCCCAGGTGGCCGCCACGCTGTGCACCCTCGATCGACTCGCAAGGCAGCGCGACGAGGCTCACGTCATCGGCCTGTTCACCCGGGCCGAGGAGGTCGGCTTCATTGGCGCTTACGGCGCGACCGAAGACGATCACCTGCCCGAAAACGCGGTCATCATCTGCCTCGAATGCAGCGGCATGCCCCGCAGCCGAGGCTTCGTCGTCCGCTCGGGCGACCTGACCACCACATACAACCACTGGGCAACCACCCGCCTGCTCCAACTGGCCGACGCCGAGGCAAAGCAACGCGACGACTTCCTCTTCCAGACGCCGCTGCCACGCCGGGGCACGTGCAACGCCTCGCTGTATGTCGCTCGCAACCGTATCGCCACCGGCTTGACCCTGCCGCTGGAAAATTACCACAACTGGGGCCCCGATCGCGTCCGCGCCGAGGTAATCGACGCCCGCGACTGGGCCTCACTCGTTCACTTCCTCCACGTCATCGGCACACAGTTCGGCCCTTACGAAAACATCCAACACGCCGTGCAGCAACACATGGACCGACTCTGGCAAAGCGAACGCGGCAACCTCTAAGCCCGCTGGCCCAAACCGACGAACGCTCAGCCCTTTGCCACCTCAGTCAGCGCCGACGTGAGCACGTCGCAGACCTTCTCCGCCTGGTCGGCCGTGATCGTCAACGGCGGCTGAAGGCGAATCACATTGCCCAGCGAACCGCCCACGCCCACAAGCACCCCGGCCTCTCGACAGCGTCGTCGAACTTCGCCCGCCTGCTTGGCCGCAGGCGTCTTCTGCTTATCGCTGACCAGTTCCAATCCCAGCATCAGCCCACGCCCACGCACGTCGCCTACCAACGGACACTTTTCCTGGAACGTCTTGAGCCGACCCATGATCTGCTCGCCGCGCTCCGCAGCGTTGGCCAGCAGGCCCTCGGATTCGAGCACGTCAATGGTCGCCAGCGACGCGGCACAACTCACCGGGTTGCCGCCGAACGTCGACAGGTGATCGCCCGGCGTAAACGCGTCGGCAATCTCCGGCCGGGAGATGAAAGCCCCCAACGGCATACCGTTGGCAATGCCCTTGGCCATGCACATCAGGTCCGGCTCGACATCGGTGTGCTCGATCGCAAACATCTTGCCCGTCCGACCGAAACCGCTCTGCACTTCGTCGGCTATAAACAGTGCGCCGTCCCTGCGAATGATCTCCGCGACCGTTTCGTAGTAGCCAGTCGGCGGCGGCAGGATGCCACCTTCGCCAAGCAGCCCCTCGCCAACAAACGCCGCCACATCGCCCGCCGTCTGATACTTAAGTACCTCTTCGACGTACTGGGCACACGCCAGATCGCAACTGTCAGGCTTCAGGCCGAACGGACACCGATAGCAATACGGGGCCGGCGCGTGCGCGACGCCGGACATGTAAGGCCCACTGTTTTTCTTGCGCCCACGATTGCCAGTGATCGACAGCGTCGCGGCGGTGCGCCCGTGAAAGCTGTGCGTCAGCGAAACCAGTTCCTGTCGACCGGTGTGCTGCTTGGCAAGGCGAATCGCGCCTTCCACCGCTTCCGCACCGCTGTTGCCGAAGAACGACTTTTGCAATTCGCCGGGCGTAATTTCCGCCAGTCGCTTCGCGAGGCGCGCGGGCAGCGGCGAGTAATAGATGTAGGTGCAGCAGTGCACCAGTTTGTCGAGCTGTTGCTTCGCCGCTTCGACGATGCGCGGATGGTTGTGGCCGCAGTTGACGACCGAGATACCACTGAAGCAGTCAAGGTATCGCTTGCCGTCTTCGCCCACCATCTCGACGCCGCCGGCCTGATCCACCGTCACGGGCTCGAACCCCGCGACCATCGTGGTGATCATGTACTCGTCGTAAAGCGCCTTCGTATCTTGTTGGTCCTGCAACTTATTTGCTCCAAATGCTGCCCGTCGGCCCCGTGCCGAACCAGCGTTCAATAACGGTCTTCTTTTGAGTGTAAAACTCGATGGCGTCCGGGCCTTGGGCACGAAGGTCGCCGTAGATGCTGTTCTTGTGGCCGCCGAAGGAGAACATGGCCATTGGCGCGGGCACGCCCGCATTGATGCCGATCATGCCGACTTCGATGTTCGTGCGGAAATGCTGCGCCGCGCCGCCGGAGTTGGTAAAGATCGATGCACCATTGCCGAACTCGCTCTGGTTGGCGAGCGCGATCGCTTCGTCGAGATCCGCCGCCCGCATCACGCACAGCACCGGGCCGAAGATCTCTTCGCGCGCGATGCGCATCTCCGGCGTCACCTGGTCGAAGATGCTCGCACCAAGGAAGTGGCCGTCCGGCAGCCCGTCCGTGCTCGCCTCTCGGCCGTCGAGCACGAGCTTTGCGCCTTCGCGCTGGCCCAGCTCAAGATATTCCAGTACCCGATCGCGATGCGCCGCGCTGATCAGCGGGCCAAGCGTCGTTTCCGTCTCAAGCCCGTCGCCCATGCGAAGCGACCGGGCCGCGTCGATCAGGCCCGGCAGCAACTTGCCCGCCTCGCCGACGAGCACCACGGTCGACGTGGCCATGCACCGCTCACCCGCACAACCATAAGCCGCGCCGACGACCGCATTGACGGCCCCCTGCGGGTCGGCGTCCGGCATGACGATGTTGTGATTCTTCGCTCCACCCAGCGCCTGCACGCGCTTGTGATGCGAGCCGGCCAGCTTCCACACCGCCTCCGCCGCCGGCGTCGAGCCCACGAACGACACGGCCCGCACGGGCTCAGCGGCGATCATCGCAGCGAACGTTTCGCGATCGCCCTGCAGCACATTCAGCACACCCGCTGGCAAGCCGCCCTCCTGGAACAGCTCGACCAGCCGAGTGGCAGTCATCGGGCACTTCTCCGACGGCTTGAGCACGAAGGTGTTGCCGCACGCGATCGCGACGGGGAACATCCACATCGGAATCATCGCGGGAAAGTTGAACGGACACGCCCCGACGACCACGCCCAACGGTTCGCGCAGCATGTAGCCGTCGATGCGCCCTGAGATGTCGGGGATGTAATCGCCCTTTGAGAGTGACGGCATGCCCGCGGCAAACTCGACCACCTCCAGCCCGCGCCGCACCTCTGCCTCCGCCTCGCCGAGCGTCTTGCCGTTCTCGATCACGATCAGCCGGGCGATTTCCATGCGGTGCTGCTCAAGCAGCTCCTTGCAGTGCGCGAGGATGCGGCATCGCTTGACGATCGGCGTGCTGCGCCACTCGACGAACGCTCGCTCCGCCGCCGTCACCGCGTCACGTACGTCGTCCTGCGTGCTATAGGTGAAGCGGGCGACCTCCGCCTTCGCGTCGGCGGGGTTGTACAACGTCACCGCCTGCCCGCGCCCGGCCGACCATGAACCGCCGACCAGGTTGCGCAGTTCCGTCGCCGTGCCGGCAGCAGGGCTGGCGGCCTCGCCCATCGTGTTGCTTGATTGCATTTTTACCTCCAAAAGAGTGAGGGACAGGATGACACAGCCGACCCTAAAAGTCAAGACATATACGACTCGACACCGATTTTTCCGTATTAAAACCCGATACAGCCTGATTTCCCCGCTTGGCCCGCAGGCTAAAAAGTAGTTGGATTTTTGCACGCATTCGAGTATCCTTCCCCCAAGAGCGACACGACCCATCGGCCCCCGCTTCCGGGACACGAAGGAGTAGACCGCTTTGGCCATCATCACCGACGAGCATCGCGAATTCTTCCGGCACAACGGCTATGTCGTCGTAAAAAACGTCATCCCCAAGGAGAACTGCGAACGGGTCATCGCCGCCATCTGGGAGTTCCTCGGCAAAGACCCCAACGACCGCGACGCGTGGTACACCCCGCCCAAAGGCATGGACGACTACGATATGAAAACCCAGCGCGGCGGCTGGGCGCCGATGTTTCACCACCAGTCGCTCTGGGACAACCGACAACACCCCAACGTCTACCGCGCCTTCGCCGAGTTGCTCAACGAAGACAAGCTGATGGTCAGTATCGACCAGGTCGCCGCGAAGCTGCCCTACCGCAAGGGCTACGAAATCCTGAACAACAGCTTTATCCACTGGGACATGAACACGCTCGACCTGCCCACGCCGCTCGTGCGACCCATGGGCGTGCAAGGCCTGATCATGCTCGCGGACACGCACGAAGACACGGGCGGCTTCCGCTGCGTGCCCAGCCTGTACCGCGACA
Source organism: Phycisphaerales bacterium AB-hyl4 (assembly GCA_041821185.1). Lineage (NCBI taxonomy): Bacteria > Pseudomonadati > Planctomycetota > Phycisphaerae > Phycisphaerales > Phycisphaeraceae > Natronomicrosphaera > Natronomicrosphaera hydrolytica. The sequence goes on from JBGUBD010000003.1 coordinate 429,492, forward strand.
TGGAAAACTGGCTCGCCCGCCAGCCCGCCGACCGGCACCCTAAAAACCCGGAAGACCTCGAAGGCTACGAGATCGTCAAAGTGCTCGGCGAAGCGGGTGACCTCGTCATCTGGGACAAGCTGCTCGCCCACGGCAACGGCGAAAACCATTCGAACGAAGTCCGCTTCGCCCAGTTCGTCACCATGCGACCCGCCCCCCGGCCCGAATCCATGACCGACGAACAGAAGGCCCGGCAACAATCCCGCATTCAAGCATGGCAGACCAACTCCGGCCTCGGTACCGACCCGCGACAGTGGGAAACCAAGAACTACGACAAGCCGGCCGAGCTCACGCCGCTGGGTCGGAAACTGCTCGGCGTCGACAGCTGGTACGACTGACGTGCGCGCCGTTACGCTAATAGCCCACGGCCGCGCCGCCCGACGCTGACACGGCTGGACGGTCGATGACACCCGCTGGCGAACAGGACCGGGCATGAGCCACCGCACGTACGACGGCCGATATACCGGAAGCCAGCTCGACCGCATCGCCTACCCGCTCGGCGGCATCGGAGCGGGGATGATCTGCCTCGAAGGTGGGGGAGCGTTGTCGCATGTGTCGTTCCGACACCAGCCCGACATTTTCTCGCAGCCGATGATGTTCGGCGCGGTCTGCGTGAAAGGCGACACGCCGCACGCCCGCGTGCTGCAGGGGCCCGTGCCGAGTTGGAAGGTGATGTTCCCGTGGTCGAGCGCGCTCGGCCAGAATTCCGGCAATGGCGGACAGGGGTTGATACTCGGCCTGCCGCGATTCGCCGAGGCTGACTTCGCAGCGCGCTTTCCCTTCGGCACGTGCACGCTGCGCGACCCCGCCTTGCCAGTGTCCGCCGCCGTCACCGGATGGAGTCCGTTCCTGCCAGGCGAAGCCGACGATTCAAGCCTGCCGGTCGCCTCGTTGGAGTACGCGCTTCATAACACAAGTGACAAGCCCGTCGAGGCGGTGTTCTCCTTCCACGCGGAAAACGTCATGCGTTTTCTTAAGTGGGGAGACCTGCCTGCCGCACAACGCTCGGCCCATCGCGTACGGCCGATCAGCGGCGGCTTCGTGCTCGAACAGGACGGAAGCGATGCCGTGCCCCATGCGGCCGGCGCAATGGCGGTGACCTGCGATGCGAGCGCAACTCAGGTGAACTGCCACTGGTTTCGCGGCGGCTGGTTCGACCCGCTTACGATGGTGTGGCGATCCATCGCGAACGGTGAAGTGATCGAGCAAGGCCCGCCAGGCGACGACCCGCCCAGCCGTGGCGGCAGCCTGTATGTGCCGATGACGCTGGAGGCGGATGAGCGCACGACGCTTCGCATCCGCCTGAGTTGGTTCGTGCCCTGCTCCGGCCTGCGGGAAGGCGACGAGGCCGAAGCCTCCGCCGACGTCGACAATGGCTGCGATACATCGACAACCTATCAGCCCTGGTACGCTTCGCGTTTCGACAACGTGGAAGCGGTCGCCACCTACTGGCATGATCATTACGATCGGCTGCGCCGCGCCACGCAGCGCTTCACCGACTGCTTCTATGAGACGAGCCTGCCGAGCGAAGTCGTCGATGCGGTCGCATCCAATCTGACCATCCTGAAATCCCCCACCATCCTCCGCCAGGCCGACGGCCGCATCTGGGCTTGGGAAGGCTGCCGTGACGACAGGGGCTGTTGCCCCGGGTCGTGTACGCATGTCTGGAACTATGCCCAATCGCTATCGCATCTTTTTCCGGAACTGGAGCGCACGCTTCGCCAGACCGAGTTCCATGAAGCCCAGAACACCGAGGGCCACCAGGCCTTCCGCGCCCCCCTGCCTATCCGCCCCGCCGCGCACGACTTCCACGCCGCAGCGGACGGTCAGCTCGGCGGCATCCTCAAGGTCTATCGCGAGTGGCGCATCAGTGGCGACTCGGCGTGGCTCAAACGCCTATGGCCCGACCTCCGCCAGAGTCTGGACTACTGCATCAAGCGATGGGACCCGGCCCGCGAGGGGGCGCTGCGCGAACCACACCACAACACCTACGACATTGAATTCTGGGGCCCGGACGGTATGTGCAACAGCATATATGTCGCCGCGCTGCACGCCGCCGTATTGATGGGTCAGGCGGTCGCGGACGATGTCGCGGAATACGAAACGCTGCGCGATCGAGCTCGCCAGTTTCTGGAAACGCAGTTGTACGACGGCGAGTACTTCATCCAGAAGATCCAGTGGCAGGATCTGCGAGCCGGCAACCCTGTGGCGCAGGCGGCGAAGAGTATGAACCTCTCCTACTCGGCCGAGGCTCGCGCGTTGATCGAAACGGAAGGGCCAAAGTATCAGTATGGAACGGGCTGCCTGTCGGACGGCATCATCGGCGACTGGTTCGCGCGCGTATGCGGCCTGCCGACGGTAATCGACCCCGGCAAGGTCGCGAGCCATCTCACCGCCGTGGTCCGCTACAACTTCCGCGCCAACCTGCGCGAACATGCGAACCCGCAACGGCCAACCTACGCGCTGGGTGACGAAGCCGGGCTGCTGCTGTGCTCTTGGCCCAAGGAGGGTGAACCAAGCCTGCCGTTCGTCTACAGCAACGAGGTCTGGACGGGCATCGAGTACCAGGTCGCGTCACACCTGATGATGACCGGGCAAGTGGTCAACGCGTTGAAGATCGTGCGGGCGGTACGCGACCGCTACGACGGGATGACGCGCAATCCCTTCAACGAATACGAGTGCGGCCACTGGTACGCCCGCGCGATGGCCAGCTACGGTCTGCTCCAGGGGATGACCGGCCAATGGTACGACGCCGTCGACCAGGTGCTGTACCTCCGGCCGCAGGTTGAAGGCGACTTCCGCGCGTTCCTGTGCACCGCGCAAGGCTATGGCATCGTCGGCCTGCGCAACGGCGAGCCGTTCCTCGACGTACGCCACGGTGAGATTCCCTGCCAACGCATTGAATTGCTGGCAACACAAGCCTGAGCCGGTTCGCTCATGCAACGTCGGTCGGCCCGACCTGCGGCATGCAGATGATCACCTGCAAGCCGTCGTCGCCGCCTTGCAGGCGCAGTTCGCCTCCGCCGGCGGGCACGATGAAACGCTCGCCCTTGTGCACCGGCAGCGACATATCACCCGCGGCAGCGCGGCCCGCCCCGGTGGTGACAATCGCAACCCTCATTCGCTCGTCGGACGCGAACGTGTACGCCGCACCGGCGTCGAGTGCAAGCCGATGCACCTCAAAGCAACTCGAGTGCGCCTGGCCGAATAGCCGCTGATGCGTGCATCCATCACTCGCTGAAATCGACTCGGGCTGCACGCACAGACGATCGCGCACCTCAGCCGGGCTCCATTGCTCATAATGGAAAATGCCAAGCGCGAAATCCGGATCGCGCCCCATGAACCGCGCCTCGGGCGGTACGACGATACCCTCGCGCTCGAACTCGCAGCGCACGACCAGATCGCTCGGCTCCATGATTTCCATCACAAGCAGACCCTCGCCGATCGCGTGCGGCACGCCGCCGGGCACGTACCACAACTCGCCGGGTTGAACGGGGATCGCCTCGAAGCACGCAAGCATCGCTTCCATGTCCTGCTCAAGCACGATGCGCTTCCACTGCTCGGGCGTCGGGCAATGCTGGAAGCCCAGCAGCAGTGAGCCCGCGGTCGACGGCCGCACGTCGAGGATCACATACGCCTCCAGCTTGCCCCATCGGCTGCCGAGGTGCTGCTGCGCGAATGCAGCGGTCGGATGCGCCTGAATATGCAGTCGCATGCCCGCGTCGAGCAGCTTGGCCAGGAAGCCAACGCTTTGCCCGATGCTGCGAAGGTGAGCTTCGCCAAGCATGTACTGCGGCGCGGCGGCGATAAGGTCGGTCAATCGCATGACGCCGACCGACGTTTCAACCGTGGACAAGCCCTCGTGATCGATCGGCGGCAGGCCCGGGTTTCGCGCTTCCACCGTCGAGGCAATCCAATCCTCGGGACAGGCGCCGTCCACCGGGTCGCCTACCCCGTCCCACCGGGCGAGCATCGCACCGCCGCGATAATTGCGACGCACGCGGTTCGGCCGAAGCTTGTAGATCGCCTGTTCCGTCAACCCGAGGCCTCCACCACCGCCACGGTCTTCGACACGTTCCAGCCCTGCACCGTCAGACGATACCGCGCGGGAAAAGTCCCGCCAGCCAACGGCCGAATCTCGCGCCGTTCACCGGGCACGAGCATCAGCGCGTTGTCGTCCGTGGCGATCGCCTCGCTCGTCCCATCTACGTCAACCTCGACGTCGAGCAGCAACATGACCGCCACCGTCTCGCCCGAGTTGTGTACGGTGATGCTCGACTGGTCGGCTTCAATCTTCACCTCGGCCGACGGCATGTCCCTCATGTCCCGAAACAGAACGCCCCGCTTGCGATGCTGCACCACCGCCTCGCGATTGGGCGTACGCTCCCGAATGAACATCGACTGCGAAACCACTTTCTGGCAGTCGGTCTTAAGCTGGAGCACGATCTTGTTTTCGCCAGTCGTCTTCAGCAGGCCGTCGGGAATGTCAACGAAGCACGGCTCTAGGCGGGGTAGTGTGATCGGATCGCTGAAAAACTTGTAGTCCGTTTTCGAATCGAGACGAGCATCCGGCTGCGTCCCGCCCCACGGAACATGCGCCATCGCGCCTAGATCGAGGCTTGACCCGCGCAACTCGCGCGAACCGAGGCTTTGCCCGTTCACGATGACCTCCCACGACGCCTCGATGCCAGGACAGAAAAACGCCAGCGACTTGCCACGCAAAGCTTCGGGCAGCGTGAACGTACGGCAGTAGCGAACGCTCGTTTCCGTCGCACCGTCGCCCGACCGGTCTTCCGCAGTCTGCTCGAAGTCGCGCTCGACATTCTTCTGCACGATCGACTCGAAACCGTCATCGCCCAGTTGCATGTCATTGCCCGGCAGCGAAATCTCATTGCCGCGGCCGTCGGTCCATGGGCCATCCAGCCGTAGCGCGTCAGGCGTGTGAACGAGGTTTGACACCGCAATCCAATAGGCATTCTGAAAGAAGGTCTGACCATCGCGGCGCAAGCGCGTAAACAGAAACAGCGTCCGCTCCGCCAGGTGCTCGGGAATCTGCCATGCCAGCGTATCCAGCGTTCGCGCGGCGTTGGCGTCAATGTCCGCCGACGCACGCCACTGATGGACGACATTGCCTTGCGTGTCGATCACGTCGACCTCGCACTGAAGCGACGAGGCAGACACGCCGTCGTTGACCAGGCAGATCGGCACGTCGAGCGTTTCGCCCGGGTCCCAAAGGTACTTTTCCAGATCAACCAGCAACGCCAACGGCTTGCTCGACGTGACATAGTGATAGAACGCCGGCTTCGGCAGCCCCCACCAGTCGACAATCTCGCGGTGCAGGCAAGGCCAGGGCACGCTGTATTGCCAGTTCAGATGACCACTGCAACGGAACATCTGCATCCGGCAATACTCGACGTTGACCTGAAGCACACGCACATGAGCGAAGTGATTCGCCAGCACCGCATGTGTATAGCTGTCGTCCGCGGCGTATTCACTGGCGAAGCCGATGAACTCGGAAGGCACGCCGAAGAAGTGCCGGAACTGTTTCTCATCCAACGGCCACTGCGGGGTAATGAACTTGTCCAGCGAGGCGAACATCGGCGCACTACGGCCCACCGCCACCTCGCTGCGAAACAACACCTGCCGTTTGTCGCCGGGCAGGATGTCGAGATACTTGTTCCGTATGGCGGTGGGCGTGGGCACGAGCCCGCCATGCTTGTCACCCTTGTAAGGCGAACTGCGACGGAACGGCCGACTGTCATCCGTCTCCGCGACGACCGCCGCGAGCGTGTCCACCGCCGACTTATTCTCGATGTTGTCCGGCTCGAATTCATTGCCACCTGAATAAAACACCAGGCTCGGGCGGTTGTACAGCCGGCGCACCGTGTCGCGTGCGCAGCGGGCGAGCAACTGCCGATCCAGCGCCGGATAGTTTTCACAGGCCAGCCAGAACTCCTGCCAGCACAGCAGGCCCAAGCGATCGCAGACGTCGTAGAACGCGTCGGTCTCGGCCAGCGAGCCGCCCCAGACGCGCATGAAGTTCAGCCCCCCTACCTTCGCCGGCCGCAGCAGTCGTTCGTAGCGTGAACGGTCGAGGCGAAGCAGCACGTCGGCATGCACCCAGTTGCTTCCCTTCAGGAAAACGCGACGACCGTTGAGTGAAAGCACCCAGTTGTACAGCGGGTGGATCATCGTCCACGGCCGAGCGGTGTGGCCGCTGACCTGCGTGACCCATGCCATATCTTCGTTTTCGACAAAGCGGATCTCACGCACGCCGAACGTGGCCGTTTGATCATCGCCACGCGTACCGCGTAGTCGCGTGTTCAGCCGATAGAGGTGGGCATCGCCCAACCCGTTGCACCACCACAGTCGGGCGTGGTCGAGCTTGATCCGTTTGCGCACCGTCGTCGATTCGCCCGGGCCAAGCATCTGCTGTACGGTGCCGGACATCGACTGCGACAGCGCGAACGTTTCCCCGTCGATGTCATACGTCACCTCGGCCGTCGCGGGCGCGTTGCCACGGTTTACAAGATCCCAGGCGATCTCAATCTCGGCCGGCGCCTCCGCGGGAATAACATCCTCGTTCTGATCAGTCTGCACCGCGATCGTCCGCACGCGCACCTGCTCGATCTCCACCGGCTCGCGCACGACGAGGCTCACCGGCTGCCAGATCCCCACGCCGACCAGGTGCGGACACCAGTTCCATCGATACATCGCCTGCGCGACGACACCCTGACTGCGCACCTTGCCGCGGACCGAGCTGCCGCGATCATCCTGCCACGCGTTCTCCTGCGTCCGCACGCGCACGGCCAGGCGATTGTCGCCCGTTGCATCCAGCGCATCGGTGATGTCAAACTCATCAAGCCGGAACATGCCTTCGATGTGACCGACCAGGTGGCCGTTCACCCACACGTCGGCTCTGTAAGTAATGCCTTCGAACCGCACGAACACGCGCTCGTCTTCCTCGCGCGTCGGCACAACGAAGTCGCGGAAGTACCACCACTCCTTCTCCTCAACCCACTTGTACGCATCGCTGTTGAAGTCCACATAGGGGTCGGGCAGTCGGCCGTGCTCGAACAGAGCAGCCTGCGCGATCTTCGGCAGGTCGACGTTCATCGCATCGGCGGCAACGGCATGATCCCGACGATAAGCCTTGCCGGCGAGCCCGGCATTCAGCGGATAGTCGGCCAGCCGCCACTGACTGTTGAGATCGATGGTCCTCACGATTAATCAGCTCTCAAGTTTCAACAGGCGCATCGCGTTTTCGCGATAGATCTTGCTCAGCACGTCCTTCGGCAGTCCCATGCCGTAGAAACGCCAGGGCTGACGAGCGCCGTAGTAGTCGGCCGTAAAGTACTCGTCCTTGGTTTCGAGCACACGAATCCACAACTGGTAAACATCGTTCCGGCCGGGCAGCGAATCATCCGTGCCGAACAGCACGCGATCCGCATGCTTCACACAGAACTCATGAGCACGGTAAGGCTGCCGAGCCAACTGCGGCAGTCGGGCGGAAAGATCGACATAGATGTTGTCGCCGCTGCTGATCAGGTCGCTGCATCGGCGAAGGTCGTTCGATAGCGACGCACAATGCGGAAACACAAACGTCGTGTCGCGATGGGCCGCGGTCAGCTCGTACATTTCATCGATCAATGAGTCATAGCTGGGATATCCCGGCCGACCCCACCACCACGACGGCCGACTGCGTAGCGGGGCGTACCGCTCGTTCCAGGGTTCGATGGTGGGCTCGAAAAACGCCGGCGGGTCGGCCACGTGATACAGCACGGGGAGGTTCAACTCCGCCGCTGCATCCCACAGCACGCGAACCCGCGAGTCCATCGCACGCAGCAGTCGGCCTGTGGAATCGACATAGCTGAGGCCGAGATCCTTATACAACTTGATGCCGCGCGCACCGAGCTCGACATCCTGCCGCAGCTTCTCGCGAACATAGCTCGGCCAGTCGTCATCGTCGATGCGCTTGAAGTCAACCGAGGTGAAGTAGAAAAAGCGGTCCTTCACCGGCTCCATCAGCTTCAACACCGGGCGCAGATCACATTGGGGAAACACGTCGCCAACCAGCGTCACGCCATACTGGATGTTCGCCTTGTCCATGCGTTCGAGCACTTCCTCGAACGAATGCCAGTAGGTCCACCAGTGCAGGTGGAAATCGATCGCGGGCACGCAGGTATGGTCCGCGGCGGTGTGTTCCAGCACGAGTTCGGGCTTGACTTCCACCTCATCGGTCGGCGATGCGGGCACGGTCGACTGCTGCTGTCGCTTGTGCAGTTGCTTGAGCAGCAGCTCCGCCATGCCGACGATGGTGTCCACCGCCCACGGGCCGAACAAGGCCACCCGCTGCTCATAGCTGTCCGCGTCGTCGTCGGTGTAATCGGGCAGATAGCCGAGCGACTGATTGGCATAGGCCGCGATCATGGTCTGGGCGAACGGGCTGTTCTGCTTGATCGCCAGCCCGTGCGACGCGAACACCTCGGTCGGAAACGTCACCAGCGACCAGTCTGCGATGGAAAACGCCTGGACCATCACGTTCATCTTGCCGTCGGGACACTCGGCGTAGCGTTTCGCGTTGGCCATCTGGCACTGGGCATACGTGACCTCAGCCATCGCCTGCTTGTGCGCTTCCGAGCCGCGCGGCGCTGCACGTGAGCGCTGAACAGCCGCGTCGTACGCTTCACGCGCCTCGGCGGGCAAGGGAAACGGTCGAAGCTTGACATCAAACGTGCTGCTGTCGGCTTCAATGCGAAGCTCAGCTTGAGCGGTCGCGTGAGCGAACGCGTCGGCCGCCGCTTTGCCCATGATCTGGCCGATCTCGGCTGCGCGTTCAAACGTGCGTCCCGGTACTGTTTCGCCGCGCAGACTCGCCTCGGCCGAGTAGCCGCCGGGGTTCACATCGCCGCACGCGCCATTGAAGCAGACCACGGGCACATCGTCGCCGAGCGTGGCCTGCATCGCCTCACGAAGCTGGCCGATGTAGTCCGCTGAGTACAGCCGATTGTCCGGCCCGAGCACCGTCGGGTGACAGGCCACGTTGACGACCGCGCCAATCGGCCGACCTTCGCGCACGCCGTCCACGCGCAGCACGCTTACCGCAGCGTCAACGGGGCCGTCTTTCGAACGACGATTACCGCCGACCCCCGGCGCCTCGCGGGTGGCCGTGGCGATGGTCGCCGGCACGCGGTGATAGTCGGCCAACATCATCACCTGCGTCAGTCGATCTTCCAGTTCGCGCACCCAGCGCTGGTTGATCAGCAGGTCGCTGTTCATCAGCTTCGGACCCGAGTGCGTATGCGTCGCGGCGATGACGATCCGATGCTCGGGGATCGCCGTCCGCCCCGACACGCGCTTGCGGACGACGCGGGCAACGTCTTCGTGAATCACGCACACGTCCACAGCACAGAAAATGCTCTTCTGCCGACGATCGTCGAACACGACCGCATACGCCTTAAGCGGGTCGTGCACCCCGGTCGCCAATCGATCCGGCACGGCGTAGCCGGTCAACTCACACCCCTCAGGCGGCGTAATGTCGATCGATGCAAAACCTGAAAGAAAGATACTCATGATTCCCCTTCACGCTCGGGCACCGTTGCGGTCGAATCAGTCGACTCAAGCCTGCAATGTGATGCGACCATAGATCGCCAGTTCCGGCACGGTCACGCAGACGAAGCCGTCGCTCGTCTCGCTCACCTGCGTTGTCGGCTCGCCATCGACCAGCACGGTCCGATCCTTCACCATCGCCTTATCGAGGTAGACGCGAACGTTCTGCATCGGCAGGTATTCATCAATCGCGCCCTGCGTATCGCCCGTGTCTTTGGTTCGGTAGGCCATCGCCATCCGCCGCATCTTCTCATCCGGAAAGTCGTCGCGCACGCCCGTACGCGTGAGCGGCTCGATGTTGTTCCGTCGCGCGAAGAGCATGCCGTTGTACCAACGGTTCGTGTTGGTCATGTTGACCAGGTGGACGTTGATTCGGTCGTCGGCCGCCTGCTTCATGACCGTCAGCTCAAGCGACTTGGGCGCATCACTGTACACCTCCAGCGAGTCCGTGCCGAGCAGCAGCGAACGCAACATCTGCGTGAAGTAGCGCAACGGCCGCATGGAAAAGTTGTAGAACATGTCGCCGCTGAAGTAGATCGCCCGTCCCTTGCCGAACGTGTTGACCGTGATGCAAGGCTCGTCATACTCGCCGATGATCTCACGGCCCATGTTCACGCAACCCTGGTCCGTGCCCTCGCGCACTTCCAGCCAGTTCGCCATCACCTCGGCCGAGTCCGGCCGTATGGAAAACCAGGGCACGTGCAGAATCTCGGAGTCGATCAGTTCCGACAGCAGCGGGTGCCCGGTGAGCTTGAACGGCTGGCGCTTCCATTTCTCTCGGCCGGTGACGATCTTCTCCGCCAGCGGCAGCGTGCCGTTGAGCGATACGCCGAACACGTCCGCGAGGCCGAAGTCGCCGCGGAATCGCTCGTCGGCGTCGTAGAGCGATGTCTCGTAGCTGGCGAGGATCGTGCCGCCGTCGGCGACATAGTCGCGCACCGCCTTCACCGATGCGTCGGACATGCAGGCGACGTTCGGCAGCAGCACCGCCTTGTGCTTGGCAAGCTGCTCCTTCGTCAGGTCTTCATCCAGCAGCGGGCGGGACGGCACGTGCATGTACGTCAGCGCCTGCTCAGCGCCCTGGTAGGACGTCAGGAACGACGCCGGGTTTCGACCGGCGTAGTTGTCGCGCGTCAGCCGACTGTAGACCACGCCCACCGAGGCCAGCGGCTCGGAGTCGGCAAAGTAAGGCAGGTCGGGCTGAAGCTTCCGGCAGGTGTCAATGTAAACCTGTGTGCGACGCTCGTGCGGCCGACCGTCCTCGTCCATGGTTGAGTGAATGTTGACCCAACTGCCGTGTGCCAACGACAGGTAGGCAAGCGTTTCCGTTTCGATCGCGGAAGGCTCAGCGTGGGCATAGCCGCCGCCGAAGATCAGCTCGAAATTCTTGAGGATGCAGCCGGGGTTGTATCCCGTGATGGCTCGGCCGAACTTCAGGTTCAGCGAGACGTCCAACAGGTTGTAAATGAGGAAGACCGACTCGTAGCACATGCTGTCGATGACGCCACGCATCGACGCCGGGTTGGGCGTGCTTGCGATGGCCTGGTCCACGGGCCGGGCGACCATGTTGGCGGTCACCAGCAGCTTCTCGTCGACCTGCTTGATCGTCTCGCGCAGCATCTGCAGGTGGGGCACGGAAATCTGCTGCTGCCAGGCGACGAACTGCCGCCACTGCGGGTCGTCCCAGTCTTCGCGCGGCGCCTTGCTCAGGCCGGAGACTTTCTCCCATTCCGCCTGGCAGTATTCGCAGGTGATAACGCCCGTCGCCGCGTCGACGGGCACGCGATGCACCGGCGTGTCGATCACGACCCCGTCCACCGGGTATCGCTCACACAACGCCTGCACGCTCTCCTGCACGCCTTTAACGAACAGCGGGTTGAACAGGCAGACTTCATGCCCGCCAAGCTTCACGCCTTCAATTTCCCAGTGCGCCCCCTGCCGTTTGAACGCGTCCCAATTCTGCTTGATGAACTCGGCCTTGCCCTCCCGGCCGCCATTGCCGGAAAACCCGATCACGAACCGGATGCCCTTTTCGTGACAGGCGGCGATCAACTCGTCAAAGAAACTGTCGCGCTCCTCCAGAGCCGGATGTCGTTGATGCATGCCGGCATTGATCGGAAACCAGTTCTCCGGCCCGCCCCAGTTCAACACCTGTATGCCGCCCTCGACGAGCTGGTTCACCAGCTCATCGATCGGCGTATTAACCCAATTGCCTTGCGAGGGGATGTACTTCGGCCAGTAGCACATGTGAAACAGGTCTCGGCAGAACCATTTCGACCAATGCTCCCGCGTGTAGGCGGCCGTCGACTGCATGCTTGATGTCATCGGCTATCTTTCATCAATTATGTGACTGGGGAAATACGGCGTCCTGGCACGGCTTTCAGACGGACACCGCCGCGCCACTCCGTTGTACTTGTACACTCCGGGCCGCGAGGATGCAAGCAGAATCCAACAAACCAGGCCGATTGTCCGCCAAGCCCGAAATCAATGAAATAAAGCTATTGGCAGCGATACGACCTGCTTCCGGTACACCGCCAGTGAATGCCGGCTTCACCCCAGGACGTTGTATTTATGACTAGATAACGTACGATAGTGCTCACCCGAGTGCGGCAGTCGGCTTCACCTTCCAACCCGGCGAGGACTCAGCGATGACACCTTTCAACGGCCTGGCAGTGGACATGTCCAACCTCCACCGCGTGTCCGACGCCCGCACCCGCTCGATCACCCCCGAAAACCCGGACGGCAGCAAGGGCCGCGGCGGCATGGCCGAGCCCACCGACCCCGACTCCTGCGCCCGTGAACTGGGGCGCGGCTGGAAGGTACGCCCGAACGTTCGCATCCAGCCGGGCGAAACCCATACCATCGCCGACATCGAAGGCCCGGGCGCCGTCCAGTCGATCTGGATGACCCCCACCGGCCCGTGGCGGTTCAGCATCCTGCGCATCTACTGGGACGGCCAGCAGCAGCCGAGCGTCGAATGCCCGCTGGGCGATTTTTTCGCGTGCGGCTGGAACCGCTTCGCACAGGTGACGTCGCTCGCGGTATGCGTCAACCCCGGCCGAGGCTTCAACTGCTACTGGACCATGCCCTTCCGCAAGCGCTGCCGAATCACGATGGAAAACATCGGCTTCGAAGCCATGACCCTCTTCTACCAGGTGAACTACGCGCTCAACGACGTGCCCGACGACACCGCATACTTCCACGCCCAGTTCCGCCGGGTCAACCCCCTCCCCTACAAGCAGGTGTACACCGTGCTCGATGGCGTGAAAGGCAAGGGCCATTACGTCGGCACATACATGGCCTGGGGCGTCAACAACTCCGGCTGGTGGGGCGAAGGCGAGGTGAAGTTCTATCTCGACGGCGACCTCGGCGAAGGCCAGGACGTCGCCGAGCACGGCGGCGACGCCTACCCCACCCTCTGCGGCACGGGCACGGAAGACTACTTCTGCGGCGCTTACAACTTCGAAGACCGACAGACCCGCCAGTACCTCACCTTCTCCACCCCCTACGCGGGCCTGCCCCAGATCCTGCGGCCCGACGGCGCTTACCAGTCGCAGCAACGCTTCAGCATGTACCGCTGGCACATCCCCGACCCCATCCGCTTCGAACAGGACATCGCCGTCACCGTCCAGGCACTCGGCTGGCGAAGTCAGCAACGCTACCTCGCCCTGCAGGACGACATCGCCTCGGTCGCCTACTGGTATCAGCAGCTGCCCACCGCCCCGTTCCCCGAACTGCCCGCACGCGACATGCTGGAAATCATCTGATTCGCCGCAAGGCTTCACCCGCGCCGCCTTAGTACGACAACGCAGGTTCCGCATTTGAGATATTTAGCGGCGGTGCTTGCACCGCCTTCTTCGGCCCGCAGGGACGAACGCGGGCCAAGGCCCGCGGCTAAATGAGAAGCCGCGTTGTCATGCTAGAACGTGTATGACAAGCCGCCCCAAGGCGTGCCACACAGCACCCTTCGGGATGCTGCGTGGCGCCTTTTCATACACGTTCCTACGCCAACACGTAACGGTACAGCGCAAAGCTGCGCGGCTGGGCAAGTTTGAACAGCCCGCGCCCCTCACTATCGAGCGACAACTTCCGCTGCCTGCCATCGCCGACGATGCGGTGCAGCGTCACGCCAACCCCCCCAGCCATGCCCGGCAGCGCGATGCGACAACTCGGCCGATCGTTGACCTCACGGAACACCAGCAGGTAGCCTTCGCTGTCATTGCGTCGCGAGCAGAACCCGGTCCACGCCGCGCCGCTGGGCTCTTCGCCGATGGGGTCGACCTCGCCGGCAAGGATGTCATGCTGGTGTGGCAGGTACGCCCTCAGCAAACGCTGCACGCTGGCCGCCGTGTCCGTCGGCAGGTGCTGAAGGTGCATCCACGCGAGCGGCCGGGCGAACAGCGTCGTCGCCAGGCTGTAAGCCGTGCCGAACCGCGCGGGCGCGAGGGGGTGATCGCCATACGTCTCTTCATACCTCGCCGTATCCAGCCACTCGACCTGCAAGCGGTAGGTTGGAATGAATCGCGCCAGTTGCCATACGTTGCGCAGCGTGCGATGCGGATGGTAACTGCCGTTGCGGAGATAACGGTTTTCCAGAAAGTAGTCGGCAATGTGTTCGCTGGCGCAGCACGTCCCCAGCCGCCGGGCCCGCCCGCCCGTGACGTCCAGCGTGATGGCGACCTGCCCCTGCGACTCACGGAACAGCTCGGCAAACAGCGCCGCCACCCGCCGCTCAGCCAGCCGACTGCCCAGCGACAGCCCGTCGATCTTAAACTGCGTGACCTGGCAATTCCGCCACAGGTCGAGCATCGTCGCCAGGTCGCGCCGCCAGTGCTCATAATCGTTCGCCCGATCGAGGCAGTACCACAGGCCAAGCCGAACCCCCCTCGCCGCGGCATACTTCGCCACCTCGCTCAGCCCATCGGGAAATCGCGACGTGTCGACGTCCCAGAAGCGATCGGAGACCGTTGACGTGCTCGCGGGCTCGAGCTGCTCGACGTGCAGTTGCCGGGCGTCGCCATGATGCCAGCCGGCGTCGATCTGATATTGCGTTACACCAAGCCGACCCGCCGCTTTCAGCTCCGCTTCGACAAACGCCTGCGAGAGCACCTGCGTCCCGCCACCGCCGCCCCAGTTGTTGGCGAAGACCGCCCCCTCCGCAGGCACGCGCGGCGGCGATAGCCGGCGCATCAACGCCCTGAACAGCGCCGCCCCACTCGTCGGCTGACCGTCGGTCACCCCCACCGCCACGCGGTACGTCTCCGTCGGCTCGCCCGCCGCCAGTTCATGCCGCGACACGCCGCTGCCGCAGATCGACAGGTTGCTCGCGGAGAGTGCGAAGTCGCAGTCGTCGGTGTTGATTTGCTCCTCAAAGGGCGGCGCAAGCTTGATCGCCGCCAGCCCCGCCTCGCCATGCCACGCCCGGACATGCAGCAGATGGCCCGCCCGCCGCGCGGTCTGCTTGGGAAACAGCACGCCCTCGCATGACTCGACCAGCGTGTCGCGCCAGTCCGTTCGCCCAAGCAGGGCCGTCACCTGCCACGACGCCTGCGGCTGCGCCAGGTCGAAGCTGTCCAGCCGATCGGCCGTCGGCCGATAATGCCGACCCGCCACATCCACCAGCTCCGGCTCATCAATCGTCCCCCACGCACCATCCGCCCCTTCGCAGAAGACGCTGTAAAGCACCACCGGCAACGCATCCCACACACGGAAACGAAACACCTGCTTCGCCCCCCCGCGCGTCAGCACCAGGTCGGCCCGCAAGTGCGGCTCGGCCGCGCCCGCCAGATCATCGACCGCCGTCTCCAACCCTGCCCCGCCTGTTGCATCATCGCCCGCCGGCAAAACCAGCTGCGGATGACGCCACACCGGCAGATCAGCCCCCGGCTGCGCCCACTCAACCCCGCGCCGCTTATCCAGCACGGATCGTACCGTCAGCGATCGGCCCGCCAGCGCCCACCGACGCTCGAAAAGCGTATTGCCGATGACAAGCAGTCCGCCCGACAGGTCGGCATAGCAACTCGAATGCAAATCACCCATACAAAGCTCTCAACAAAAAACGCGACTCGCCCGCCCTCATGGACGAGCGAGTCGCGATAGAGTTTACCGAAGGCAGCCGATCGAGGGACTCACACACTCCGACCCGACCACACGGCACGGCCGGTGCTTACCAGTTAACGTTCCACTTACCGCGGTTGAACCGCGACAGATCCCACGCCTCGTCGTAGTTCAACCGCGAAACGTGTCCGTCGATCCAGGTGACGTTCAAGCCGCCAGTGTGACGGAAGGGGTTGAACTGGGAATAGTTGCCATAGCCCCAAGCGTTGATGATCGGTGCGCTTGGGCCAATGCCGAACGCGAACGGCTCACTACCGGGAAGGGCCTCCCGCTCTTGCGGATGGAACATGTCGGCGAAGCCCACGAGTTCCGAAGGCGTTTTGACTTCCGACAGGTTAATGGTCGGGAACGTGGCCAGTCCCCGCCAGCCAAGACGCTGGTTGTATCCATAGGAAGGCTGGGTGATGGGGTTGGTTCCTGTCCAGACTTCGCCGTCTGAGGGGCATTCCATCACCGGCATAAACGCATCGGTTCCTGTGTCCCACCCCAGATACGTAGGAATAAGGTGATAGTTCCATGAATGAAAATCCGGCGTCATCGAAATCATGAGATCGTCTTTGTGATCGCCCGCATACATGTGCGTCGCAAGCATCAACTGTCGCTGGTTCGAGCCACAGGTGATTGCCCGGGCCGTCTCGCGCGAGGCCGCCAGTGCCGGCAGCAAAATGGCAATCAATAGAGCGATGATCGAAATTACCACCAGAAGCTCGATCAGGGTGAATCCCCGCCGGCCACGCGCCATCGGCCGCGTCAGCCGAAACGAATCCATTCCACATTCGGATGCATGCTGCTGTGATTGACTCATCGTTTCATTCCTTAAACTAGATGATGTCGAAACTATGCCGAATTGACTGAGAGAGGCCTTCCCACTTGCTGCTCCACGAACGGGCACGGTATAAGGGAGCGAGGTGACATAACTTTCAGCTTGTCGGCCAGCAACCGGGGGTTGCATAAATGATGCGCTACGATGCTTCGAGGTTCGCTGGCCACGGTGGTTCACGAAAAAATGACCCGTTGCATCAAAACGCTTGTGACTGCAGGCCGAAAGCTTCATCTGTCTTTATAATACGAATGCGAGGCCGAAACCGCAAGCAGTTTTGTTGTACAATTGCAATGAAGTGTTGCAGCAGGAGTGAGGGATGAGCAAACTGGAACTCAACAACGACGCCCTGGTACGGTTGGATCATGGCCTGTCCGCCGATCGGCCCATCGTCACCAAGCACGACCTCTGGCCCGAAGTCGGGCCCGGCATGCAGGACATGCACTACGAGGTCGAGCTCGGCATCGTCATGCGCGGCCGTATGGCCCATCGCAACCGACACTGGGTCGGGGAATTCGGCCCCGGCGACGTCTGGCTGACCGGCATCTGGGAGCCACACTCCGCCGAAATCACCGAAGTGCCCCTCGAACTGTGCATGTTCCACATCTACCCGCCCATGCTGGCGCAGTGGAAGTTCCCCGAGTACCCGGACTGCAACTGGCTCTCGTTCTTCACCGCCCCGCCCGAGGAACGGCCGCAACAACTCAGCAACCGCGGCGACATCTGGCTGGACATCGCCCGCCAGGTCCTCGCCCTGACCCCGGATCAGGACCGCTTCGACCAGCTTCTGCTGCGACCGCTGCTGATGCGATTTCTCACCGAGCTGGGCCGGGTCTGGCCCGGCTTCGAAGCGACGTCTTCCATCCGCGTGGGCACGTACGAGCACATCGGCCGGGCCATCGCCGCGGTCTTTGAGACCCCACACCGCCTCAGCGTGACCGAAGGGGCCGATTTGGCCGGCATGAACCGCAACGTCTTTACCGAGAAATTCCAGGAGCTGATGGGCATGAGCTTCGCCGAGTTCTCACTGAAGCATCGGCTCTATCTCGCCTCCCACGCCCTGCGCGAAACAGACCTGCCCCTCAAGGCCATCGCCACCCACTTCGGGTTCACCGACAAAAGCCACCTGCATCGCTCGTTCGTCCGACTCTTCGGCCAGACCCCCCACGACTATCGGCGAAGCAACCTTCGCCCCGTCGCCGTGGTTTGACCCACGCCGCCTTTTGTCACACCGGCAGGGCGGGCACATCACGCGGCGCGCCGCCCGCACGAAGCGACTCGGTCGCCATGCAGCCGGCGGCGACGGCCATGCGCGCATCGTGCATCGAGCTTCCCACCGCGTCGCCGCCACGAGCGAACTGAACGAAGTTGTCGACGATCAACCCATCCGCACCGCCGTGGCCGGTGTTGCCGACTTTCTCGCCGCGAAAGACCTTGTCGCCGACCATGTTGTACGTATCCGTACGGCGGTTCCAGATGAAGATGGGGCAGTCGGGCCGGTCGCCGATGTTCTCCAGCCGACCCTTCGTGCCAATGATGGTGTAGTTTCGGCAGGCGTCGGGCGTGAAGTGGCATTGCAGGTACGACGCGAGCACGCCGTTGGCCAACTCCAGGTTGACCACGTTCTGGTCTTCCACATCGACCACCGGGTGAAAGCCCTGCAGATCGCGTGGCGGCCAGTGCGCCTTATCCCATCGCGTATCGGTATTCTCGCCGGGCTTGAGCCGAGGCACCTGGTCGTAAACGCTCAGTCGGCCGAACGCCGAGACCCGCTTCGTGTAAGCGCCGGCGAACCAGTGGATCAGGTCGATGTCATGCGCCCCCTTTTGCAGGAGCAGGCCCGTGCTGTAGCGACGGTCGGCGTGCCAGTCGCGGAAGTAGGCGTCGCCGCCGTAGGAAATGAAGTGTCGGCACCACACGGCTTTGACCTCGCCGATCTCGTCGTGGTCGATCAGCTCTTTCATCTTGCGGATGATGTTCATGTACCGCATGTTGTGGCCGACGAACAGGCGGTCGCCGTGCTCGCGTGCCTTGCGCAGAATCCGATCGCATGACTCGACGGAGATCGCCATCGGCTTTTCAAGATAAACGGGAACGCCCTTGTCCAGCGCCGCGAGCGCATGCTCTTCATGCAGAAAGTCAGGCGAGCAGACGAAGATGGCGTCGAGGTCGGCCTCGAGCATCTCGCGATAGTCCGTGGTCGCACGGACGTCGCTGCCGTAGTCTTCCTTGAGCTGCGCCAGCTTCTCGGTATCGATGTCGCAGATAGCGGTGATGCGCGAGCCTTCGCCGGGCTTGTGAGCATGCTTAGCCAGTCGCCCGCGTCCGCCGGCGGCGATCACTCCGATTTTCAGGTCGTCCACAGTTGATCTCACTTCCGTTTTGAGATTGAAAAGGCCGACGATTGCCATACAGACGCCGACCGGGTCACGAATTTTACAGAAAACCCCGCGACGACCGATTGGGCCGCCGCGGGGAACGTTCGTTTCAGATCAAGCCATTTCGCATCATGACTCAGGCTCAGGCCCGCTGACGCCGACGGCCGAGCATCGCCAGCCCGCCGAGGCCCAGCAGCGCGAGGCTGGCGGGTTCGGGAACGGCGACGAGGTTGAGGTAATTCGAACCGTAGTCGGCCTGAAAGTCATACCCACCGACGGTGATGACCTGGCCGTGAGCCAAATCATTGAACTCACCGCTGATCGAGGTGTCCGTGGCGATGAGATGAAACACATCATTCAGGGCGTGCGTGTATCCGGCGGCGAGGGAAAACGAAATCAGATTGGCGGCCGTGACAGTCTGCGTGGCCGTAATGCGAGCTGTGCCGTAGTCATCGTTGTTCAGTTCAAACGATGTGACGTGACCGCTGCCATTGGCAAAGTTCACATAATGAGCGGCAAACGTCGAATCGCCTTTGAAGCTCATCTGGCTGTCATTATTGCTGTTCCAGTTCCTGGCTGGCCCCCAGTTAACCGACCCGTTGTCAAGGAACAACCCCGTACCAGCATTCCACGAACCACCATGCGTAAAGTTGATCGCGGCGTTGTTGACGTAGACTTGACCGCCCCAGAAACCGGAGTTGCGTTGATTCAGCGTCCCGTTATTTACAGTAAGACTGCCAAGACTGTTAACACCACCGCCGACCACCAACTGCTGCGAGGTACTCGTCAGGGTGAAAGTGTTCATGTTGAGGACAACGTCGGCCCCCTGCCAGGTGTTGCCACCAACGACGTTGATGCCGCCGTCAGCGTCCTCGGTAAACTCCACCATGTAAGCGAAATTAGGTCCACCGGGCGTGCCGCCTCCCGGGAAAAGCCCCCGGTCGTCGTAACCAGGTAGCACGCCGTTCGTCCAGTTGCCGGTGTCGCTCCAGTTGTCGGTGGCACCGTTACCGGTCCATTCGATGTCAGCCGCGTGCAGCGAGCCGCCGACCAGCATGGCCGCTGACGCCGCCGCCACGATTAGCAATTGACGCAAGTGAATAGGGGGCGCCGTAGTCGTCACCATGACTCTCCATCCTTCCATAATGAATTGTGGAACATGTGAAGAAAGCCCGCGGCAACGCAAAGTTACCGCGGGCAGAAGATCAAGCATGGTTGCCTACGCAATGGACTCAGGCCTGCCGACGACCTCGGCCAAGCATCGCCAACCCACCGAGGCCCAGCAGCGCGAGGCTCGCCGGCTCGGGTACAGCGGTCAGGGAGATGGCGTTCTGGAAGGTCGGGTCGCCGAAATCATTCACGCCAGTCTGCCATGCGTCAGCATAGCTGATGACGAAGTCGTACCCGTCGGCCGAGACAATGCTTCCCTCACCAAGGCCGGTGAACTCGTCGTTGATCGAGTTATTGAATCCGACCAGGTAGAGCACTTCGCCGAGGTTGTGCGTGTAGCCCGGAGCCACGTCCAACAGGAGGTCGCCCAGGTTGTTGACGTCACCGACAAACCGGTACACGGCGGAGTTGTAGTCGGTGTTGTTCAGGGTGAACTGCATCGTCGAGCCATCTTCCATCTCGAGATTTCGCAGGTTCACAATGCCACCGCCATTGCCAGTGAAGTGGACGGCACCGCCGGCGTTCGCAGCCAGGTCACCACTACCACTGCCTGAGTTGGTCAGGATGCCGCCATCGAGCACCAGCCTGCCCGTACTGGTCAGAGCCACCGTCGCCGAGGTCGACAGGTTGACCTGCGCACTCGCATCGGAACTGGCCCGCGACTCGACGCTCGCACCGGCTCCGATGGTAAGCACAGCCGTGGGCTGAGCGGTCGTGTTGTCACTGTGAACGAGCCATGAGTGAGAGCCTGTCCAGATCGTGCCGTTGATGGCCGTGAAATCACCGCGGATGCGCTGAACGCGATTAACCGAGTTCAGCGTGTTGCCGTCCAAGTCAAACGTGACGGTGTATCCCGGATCGACCACGATCTGCCGAGCGAACCCTTCCTCATCAAATGTAATCACCGCCGGGTCCGTCCCCATCGGTCCAAACGCACCGAAGTAGACGTCGCTGGAGGTCGTCGGAACTGCGTTCTGGCTCCAGTTCGACGGCGTGTGGTAGTCACCGCCGCCCGGCGTCTGCCAGTGCATGAAGCCGGACTGCGCCGACGCCGACGACACGCCCAAACCGCCGAGCGCTAGCGCAAACGCTGAAATCGTAAGCCCGCGAGCAATTGCATTTTCCATTGTAATCCTCCAGTTCGAGTGCCTATCGAATGAGATAGGGTCTACAGATAAAAAAGACAGGTCTCTGACCAATTTACAACGGCAAGTAGCGATGTCAAGAGAAAACTTCAACACCTTCATCTTCTTTTTTACAATTCTCCTCAACCGCAAAAGGGGAGCCGGCACGACAGTACCGCAAATAAAATCAGTTTTTATGGGCTTAACAGCAGGGAAGTCGACACCTATCGCTTCCGCCCTACGCAGCGAGGGGAGAAGCAAGCCTATTTTCCAGCCAGACGACCCGAAAATATATGCAACGATGTGCCATTCAAAAATACAACAGCCTTCCACCCAAGGCACGGCTCATTCCTGGGCGGTCACGGCGATGACGCCGCGGTCGACGTAGGAGAGTTGGAATTGGTGCCCATTAACAGCCAACACCGCCCCTTCGGGCAGGTCGGTGAACGTCTGCTCGACACCATCCACCGCGCGGCCGGCGTCGCCATACGCGATCAGCACGAACCGCTCGCCGGGGTTGTGCTCATAATCTTCCGCGACGGCCAGCTCGAGCGTACCCAGGCTGCGGATGCCGGCGACGACGAACGGCGCTTCGCGATAGCCATCGTTCGCCAGCGTGTAGCGAAGCGTGGCGTCGGGCTGCAGTTCCGCGTGTCGGCCGTGAATCGAACCCCCCTCGCCGGTGAAATGGATCGTCGTGCCGGCTTCCGCACGGACGTCACGCAGGCCGGTGTTCTGCCGGAGCCGTCCGCCGGCGATTTCGAGCAGGCCGCCGTCTTTGAGCGTCACCATGTCGATGCCGCCCGTGGCCGTCATCGTGGCATCACTGCCGATGGTCAGGCTGCCGCCGTCGATGATGTAGCGATTCGTGTTCGTGATCGTGCCATTGACGACGATGAGCGGCGACTTGATCTCGCACTGAGCGTTGAGGGTCAGCGTGTGGCCGTTCAGTTCGAGCGTGAGCGGCTGGGGGGCGCGGTCGCCCTCGACTTTGATGCGGTTGGCGATGGCGTCGTCGGAGAAGGTGACGACGGCGGGCTCGGGCGTCATCCGGTATCCAAAGTAGGCGATGTCATATTCGCCGGGCACACGGCTTTCGCCCGTGCTTTCCTCGAACCAGTTCTCCGCGGTGTGCCAGTCGCCACCGCCGGTGGTATGAAATTGTGGAAGGCCCATGTCGGCAGACGTTCGGGGGGCATCGTCGGCGGCGGCATTGCCACCCATAACCAGAAGGGCGAGCATGACGGTGAGAACACGCGTTTCCATGAGTCTTTTCTCCAAATAAGGAAGGCTTGACACGGACAGGTTCAATCAAGCCCGAGCAGGCCGAGCGTGTCGCGGTAAAGGATTTCGTCAGGCAGCTCGGCGGGAAGCTCGGGCACCTGCCACTGCTCGCGCGAGCATCGCACCACCTCACGCAGGCCGGCCACCGTGTCCTCAAACGTGGCGATCGGGTAGTCCGTGCCGAACAGCAGCTTGCCCGTTGCGCCGTACTCGTACGCCAGGCGGAGCATGTTGTAGAACTGCCACGGCCGATAGTAGAGAGCGGAGATGTCCGCAAAAACGTTGGGCTGTTTTCGAATCAGCGCAATGGCTTCATTTTCCCAGGGATGGCCCATGTGCGCGATGATCATCTTCAGGTCGGGATGGCGCAGCGCAATGTCTTCCAACTGCTCGGGGTGGGCATACTTCAACGGCGCCTTGCGCGGAAACGTCGTGCCCTGGTGAAAGAGAATGGGCAAGCCCAGCTTCTCGGCGCGGGCATAAATGGGCCAAGCCCGCTCATCATGCGGGTGATAGCCTGAATAGATCGGCGTCATCTTCAACCCGCGCAGGCCAAGGTCAGCCACGGCCCGTTCGAGCTCGTCAAGCGCACCGGCTTCCGCGGGATTGATCGCCGCGAAACCGATGTATTTCGCGGGGTCGGTCTTCACATAGTCGGCGACCGTGTCGTTCTCACTCAGGAAGCCCACCAGCGGCGCACGCAGACCGAAGACGATCGCCTTATCCACTCCCGCGGTGGCGGCACGGTGCTGCTCGGGCGTGACGCTGAGGTCCAACGGCTCGCCGCGGATCAGGCCAGCCTCGATGGCCAGCTCGTCCGTCAGTTCATGCGGCAGCCACAGATGCGTATGACAGTCGACAATCATTGCGTGCACTCAGGGCCAGAAAATCGACCCGTCAACATAGGCGTAGTTCTCAAGGATCTCGGGCGTCAGCCGAACGCCCAGACCCGGCTGCGTCGGCGCCTGGAGCATGCCGTTCACGATTTCAAACGGCTCGATCGCGAGTTCGTCGACCAGCGGCATGCCGTGCGTCGGATATTCCACGAACGTCGAATACGGGTCGGCAAAGGCAAGGTTGTAGTTGGCCGAGAGGCAAGGCGCCATGCCCCACGAATGGTAGATCACCCGCACGCCATGCGCCCGCGCCAGCGCACGGATGTCGAGGCATTCAAGGATGCCGCCGGAGTGTGTCGGGTCGGGCTGAATGTAATCGACCGCGTCCGCTTCAAAGAACGGTAGAAACTCGTGCACCCCCACCGCCGTCTCGCCCGCGGCGATCGGGATGCTCGTCTGCTGCCGAACGAAAGCGCAGCCGGCGTAGTCGCGATTGTTCACCGGATCTTCAAACCAGGTGATGTCGTACGGCTCCACAGCCCGGGCACGCTCGAGCGCCTGCTTCGCCGTCAGCGGCTGCGGGTTGTGCCCCATCACCGCATCGACCATCAAGTGCACATCAGGCCCGAGCGCCTCCCGACATAACGCGACCTTGTGCACGTCCTCTTTCACCGATCGGCCGATGCGGATCTTCACAGCCTTGAATCCCCGCTCGACATAGCTTCGCATCTCGTCTTGCAACAACGCATCAGGCGCGTCGTTGCCGCCGCTGGCGTAGGCCATGATGCCGTCATGACATCGGCCGCCGAGCAGTTGCCAGACCGGCACGCCCTGCACCTGGCCGAGGATGTCCCAAAGCGCGTTCTCAATCGTGCCCGCGACCATCAGCGGAAGCCCCGCCTTGCCCCACGCATAACTCTTGGCCCGCATCTTGTGAAACAGGCGTGCGATGTCGAGCGGGTTCTCGCCCACCAGCAGCGTGGCGAAATTGTCCGTCATCGCCTGCGTCGGCCTTGGCGCACTCAGGCCGGGGTAGTACGCCTCACCAAGACCGGACACGCCCGCGTCGGTTTCAACTTCAATCAGCGCGGTATTCCAGTACGGAATCGAGCCGCCCGCCCACACGATGGTCGCCTGGCGCAGGTCCGTGGTGAGCAGATGGCAGCGAACGTTGGTGATTTTCATGCGTGGGCCTGTCTGATTGAACGCATTACGCGGGCGCGTCGGCTGCGCGGGGGAAGTAGACACCGCTGAACGCCCCGCCGTCGATCAGCAACGTCGAGCCGGTAATGTAACCTGCCTGCTCGCTGGCGAGGAAGATGCAGGCGCCGACGATGTCATCGGGCTTGCCACGTCGGCCGAGCGGTGCGAACGCGCCGAAGTCGACGCTGTCCAATACGTGCTGAATGTTCGGGTCGCGGACGATGTCGCTTTCGATATCGCCCGGCGCGACGGCGTTGACGCGAATCTGATGCTTGGCCAACTCCAGCGCAAAGCCTTTGGTCAGCATTTTACGGGCCGCGTTGGAAGCACAGTAATGCACCTTCAACTCGCCGCACTGTTCCGCGGAGATGGAGGTGATGTTGATGATGCTGCCACCCACGCCCTGCTGGATCATCTGCCGTGCCGCCGCCTGCGAGAAGAGGAAGTAGCCTTTGACGTTGACGGCAAACGTGCGGTCGAACAGCTCTTCCGAGACGTCCATGATCGGACTGAAATCAAGGAAGCCTGCGTTGTTGACGAGGATGTCGATTCGGCCGAACGCGTCGACCGCCTGCTGTACAGCAGCCTCAACCTGCTCGGCATCGGACGTATCCGCTTGCACAGCCAGGGCGGAATGCCCCGCATTCGTGATCGCGTCCACCGCCGGCCGCAGCGTCTCCATCCGTCGGCTGACACAAACCACCTTCGCCCCCGCCTCGGCGTAAGCGACCGCAATGGCCCGGCCGATTCCCGTCGCAGCACCGGTAACCACCGCCACCCGGCCTTTGATCGTCCCGTCTGCAGTCATGCCCATTCCCTGCTTTCCCGGCCGCCGGACAGCCGTTGTATCATTGCACAAACTGACATCAGGTTAATCGAGACCAAAACGCATTACAACACGATAATTGACGCGAACTGGAGATTTTGAAAAATTGTACAAAAACCATAATTTCACGCTCGCATTCCGAGCGCACATGTGATTCAATAAAAGGCAGTGGCGATCCGTAAACCTCGCGAGCATTCACGACCATGACCACCACGAACGCCGACACCAGCGAAACGCGACAGATGCAGGACGACGCGTTCGCCCTGCGCAACTACGGCCGCGAGATGGCCCGCTTCAAGGCCAAGAACACCGGCGCCGAAGTCGTCATCCGTTATCCGCGATGGGAAGATCTCAAGCAATTTCACGCCTACCTGAACCAGGTCCACCAGGAAAGCCTTGAGGAGCCGATGTGGTTCAGCACTCGGCCGCACGACCTGCCGCAGACCTCGCGTCGGCTGGCGGAGAACCTCAAGAAGGTCGAAGTCGCAGGCCACCCCTTCCTGTTCGTCGAAGTCGAGGGCCAGATCGTCGGCCAGGGCTGGGTCTGGATCGGCGGACCGAACTTCGGCGCCGACATCGGCTACCTCGGCCTGGAACTGACCAAGGCCACCCGCGGCATGGGCATCGGCACGAAACTGTTCGAAATCCTCGAGGCCGAATCAAAGAACGCCGGGGCCGTCATGATCGAACTCACGATGGCGTCGGCCAACCGGGCATGCCAACTCTACGAGCGCCTCGGCTACAAAGAAGTCGGGCGAATCCCGCATGCCGTGATGAGCAACTACGGCAAAGAAAAGTGGGACGATCGTGCCGACCTCGTCTACATGATCAAGTATCTCTGACGAAACAAGCCGACTACTCGAACGTATACGCGCGCGTCCAACGCACCGTCTCGTCAGGCTCAACATCAAACCGCACAAACCGCTCGGGGCAGACGCTGTCCGCGTCGGCGTAGAGCGCAAACCGGCTCATCGCAAAATCACCGCTGACATGCACGCGCTGGCCGGTCTGCCGATCGCCGACCGTAACGCCGGCTTTCTCGCGTGGAATCTCGCCGGACACGGCCCAGTACCGGTTGTCGCCGGGCACGATCGGCCTGTCAAAACGCCACGCCTCGCCCTCCGGCACCAGCCAGGTGAACGGCAGCGGCGGCAACGTAAACGCCGGCTCGATGTACGTGTGACGACCGATCGGCTGCTCGTCGAACTGAAACCAGTTGTGGTTGTACTGCTCGAAGGCGAACGGCCGATCGCCGACGTTCGTCAACGCGTAGGCAATGTAAAGCTTTGCGCCTTCGATGCGATACCGTTTCGTCAGCTGATACGCATACCCGCGCAGCTCGGGGGAGGCCTGCGTGACCGTGACCGTGTCAGCCGAGGCTTCAACCGTGTCGACTGCGAACGGCTCGACCAGCGGATAGCCACGGTTGAACGCGTATCGCCGAGGGTCATGCCGCTCAAGCAGGCCGACGCCGACCTTGATGAACGCCTCGCCGACGTCTGCCTCATCGAAGCCGAGCGCGCCGAGCCCTTCGAGGCCGAACTCATCGCACAGGCCGAACGGGTGCAGGTATTCCCGCCCGTCACGCTGAACCGACCGCACGCGCGCCGTCTCATCAAACCGGGGCCCGCGATGCTCGCGCATTGACGCATCATCGACCATGATCTCAACGGTCAACGTCTCGTTCTGAAGAACCACGGCCTCGCCGTGCGCGACTTCGTCTGCGTAGCCGAGCCCTGCCGCCACCAGCACGCAAAGCCACCACATCGCGATTGTTCGTGTGATCATGCGTCCACTCACTTCCCACCGTCGCCCTGCCGTCGCGTCCCGGCCAACTGCGGCTCTGCCCATTGCGAAAACCGCTCGTCGCGGGGTTGCACGAGGCGGGCGGACCTCAACCCGGACATGAAGTTCAAGTCGATACGCCCCTTCCAGCTGTGCCGTTTCTGGGCCGACAGCAGCGAACCCACCGGGTTGGTGACATGAAGCTCGAAGACGTTGCGCCCCGGCGCGATATGAGCGGTCACATCAATGACAAAGGGGTAAGTCACGCGCACACCAAGCGATTGGCCGTCCTTAAATACTTCAAGCACGTTCTCGCGCACGTCGGCTTCCAGCCAGAGGGGGCCTTGCACTTCGCCCGGCACGTCAAACGCCACCGTGTACGCCGCCGTGCCGCTGAAATACTTAAACCCCTGATGCTCCCACGCTTTGCTGTCGAGCGACGCGGGCGCTGCCACGAGCGCGTCGTCACGGACCGCGAAGTCGCCGAGGATGAACGCGTCCAGCGTCGGCTGGATGTTGTCGTAGTGATACCACGTTCCTTCCATCAACCGTTCGTACATCTCCGGCTGAAACAGTCCGGTGAAGACGTTGTCGCCCTTGACAAGCAAATCACCGATGGGGGTGCTGAGCCCGAATGCGTCCAGATAGCGATCGCGCGAGCCGGCCTCGGTAACGGGTTGGCCATTGATCTTCAGCTTGTCGATCAACCCTTCTTCGAACAGCAGTCGTTCGTCACCGGTGATCGATTCGATCGGAACCGTACAGCGAAACTGCGCCGCTGGTATCAGCCGCAACGGTTTGGGGATGCTGCCATCTTCCGTGGGGTACCACTTGTCCGGGTGGGCCGGATCGCACATCTCCAGCCCGGCAGCCACGAACGGGTACGCGTTCTGTCGCAACGGCTTGAACGGCCAGGGCCCCTGCGATTCCGTCAGTGCCACGCGTTCGCGGTTCATCGGGCGGACAGGCAGGCTGTCCGTCGACTTGCGGCGCAGCATGAACAGATGACTTTCATAAGGCGCGAACGTCACCTGAAACGCGCCGTGATCAACCGGCACGACTGTCCGCTCGCCGCTATCCAGATCCCATGCTTCGACGGTGACCTTGTCGTCGTTTAGCCGAGCGGTGACGAGTTGCTCTTCGCCGTGACGATTCGCGATCGCCACAAGATCATCTCCGTCGACCGATCGCCACGCGGTGGTGAACGAGCGGACACGCTTGCCATCCTTGCCAAGCAGTTCGAGTCGCGGCTGATGGCTCGGCAACACCTGCTGCATCAGCAGCGGATCACAGCCCGCCGGCGCCCAGCGTTTTTCCTGGCCGTCGGCCGTGCGATAATGCAGCGACAGGTCGTGCAGGCTGAGGTATCGCCCGCCCGCCTCAGTAACATGCAGACGGAAATAGCGCGTCTTGACGTTGTTCAACGGCTCGCGATGCACCTCGTCGATCCGCCGAATGTCGGCGATCGGCTTCCATGATCGGCCGTCGTCGGACACCTCAAGCGTGTACGCATATTCAATATGCTTCTTGATCCCCTCAATCGTCATGCTGAAGCGGGTCAGTTCAAGCGGCTCACGGAAGTCGATCGCGATCCACTGCGGGCTGCGCGGGTAGACCACCATCGAGTTGGTGCCGTCGAACAGCGCTTCCGCATCGCCGGTGCGCGGCGCGTCGGAAGACGTAACATCCCGCATGAAATCGGGCACGAGCGTCAGCCTGCCCTTGCCCATGTCGAGCCGTTCAATCTCGCGGGCCGTGTCGATCCGGCCCGGATCGGCAAGCTGCTGCCACACGGCGGTGATGTCTTCGCCATCCGGCGCACGAAGCGGGAATCGGCTGAGGACGACTAGTTCGCCGCCCGTCCGGACGAAGTCAACGAGTAGCTCCGCGTGCTCCTTGCGCATGAAAGGCAGGTTGGCGAGCAATAGCGTCTTGTACCGTGCCTTCGGGTAGACCAGCTCACCCGCCTCGACCTTGCCGTCGGGCAAGCCGGTATCGTAGATGATGTCGGACTCGATCTGCGCAGCCATGAGCATGCGGAACGCTTTGTCCGTCGCCTTTTCAAGCTGGTCGTTGGCGACATGATCAATCAGTGCGTCGGACAGGGCGGCGTGGCTGCCGTAGACGATCGCGGTATCCACACTCGATTCGCCGGCGCAGGTCATCTGACATAAGCGAGTGACGTGGTCGGCAAAGTGCTTGTTGTAGTTCCAGTTCGACGCCTGGAAGAAGCCGGCCGGGTTCGTGGTGTGCTTGCGGATGCTGCGGAAGCTGTAGGTGTAGTCGATGGACGCATGAATGTTGATGCCGAGCACGGTCAGCAGGTCGGCGTCGCGAATCTTGTCGTGTAAATTGAAGTCCCAGCTTGTGTCGGAGTAGGTTTCCGACAGGATGCGATCGCGATTCTGCATACGGCCGATGGACGCGATCTTGCGCGGCAACGCCATGAGATCCTTCATCTGTACGCCGTGATCGCCGAGGATGTCCATGCCGGGCACTTGCTGCGGCTTGACCTGCCGATAGTAGTCACCGCCGTTGACGCCTTCGCAGTAGTGGCCGGTATAAGCAACCTTTCGCTCGCCACACCACTGGCCGATCTGCTCGCACCAGCTCTCTGCGAACAGGTCGGACACGAGGCTGTAGTAGTCGTAGCAGACCTTCCGTTGTTCGTCGCCGGCTCGCAGCAGGTCGATCAGGTGCGGCCGAAGGTCATACCCCCGCCGTTCACGGAAGTGATGAAAGAGGTCGGCCGTCCAGGGCACGGACCCGCATACGCCGTGGAGGTTGGCATGCGCGTGCTCGCGTGGTTCGTCCTTCCACGGAAACCCGACGCGGTGCAGGGCGAGATGATCGCCGCCGCCGAAGATGTCGTGGTCGTAGCGGATGCCCGGCTCGTCGGTGAAATAGCCACGAATCGTATTGCCGAAATGCTCGGACACGCGCTGGTAATGGGCTTCGTAACACAGCTCGATAAACTTCGCCACCGCGTCACGATTCATCACGTCGAGATAGCCCGGCAGCCAGTTGCCCCACCGCGAGGAACATGTCGGATCGAGAATCTTCTGCAGCTTCGTCACTACCGCGACATAAACCCGCCACGCCCCACTGGGCGCCGTCCAGCGAAGCGACGTGTCATCACAATACGTGTCAAGGTCGATGCGCTTGCCGTCGCTGACCCGCTCCGCCTCGGCACGCACCACCCGGCCGAGCGGCAGACGTTGCACCAGTTCGCGCGGGCCGTCGGCCGACACGTCGTAGCGATACATCCGGCAGGCCGTCATGAGGTACTCCGGGTGCACCTCGTTGATGATGCCCCCCGCCAGCCCGCTCGGCCACGACCAGTCGTCGTAGATCCACACACGCATGCCCAGCTTCTTCGCCTGCTCCACCGCGAAGACGAACAGCGCGAAATAGTCCTCCGAGAGGTATCGCTGGTTCATGCCGGCGTTGCACCAGATCATCGTCTCGTTGACGTGCTGGGCCTTCATCTCCTTGAGCTGACGAAGAATCTCCTCTTCGTACATCTCGTCGTTCCAGAACCACAAGGGAGCGAAACTGAACTGCTTCGGAAAGCCCTTGAACTGCGATGCTTCCTGCGAGAGGGTATTCATTTCGTTTTTCCCAAAAGGCAGACGGATGAATCATCGAGTCACCACACCATCGGGATATCGCTCGAACGCGACAGGATCGAAGAACGGCACGATCAGGTCCGCCTCTCGGCGAATGCGACGGACCGCGGCGTGAAACGCGTCCTGATCACGAAAGAAGCCGATCGGTATGTTCTGCTCATAGTTTTCGTAGGTGAACAATGTGTCGGCGTAAATCAACGTGCCCATGCGCGTGTTGATCGCCACAGCCAGGCTGCCCGCGTGATGTCCGCCTGTACGGAAGACACGGATGCCCGGGCAGATTTCGTCCTCGTCTTCCAGCAGGTTCACGCGCGGCCAATCTTCGAACACCAGCCGACTGAGCGTCTGCGGCGGGATGATGGTGTCGCGCGGCTGTGGCGGAAAGTTCGGCGGCGGCGCGTGATAGTCAACCCACTCAGCCCGGCCGATGTGGATCGGACATCTTTCAAACAATTCCACTCGCCCGGTGCTGTACGGGCCGAGGCAACTCAGCAACAGATGATCGACATCGCCGGGGGCGATCCCCAACCGCTGAAGATGTCCGTCCATCGTGCGATCCTCGCTGCGCTCGACGTGGCAGCGGCTATGCCATGCGGCAAAAAAGGCCTGTACCGGCTGCATGTCGAGCGGAAAGCCGGTGTTGATCACCACCGTCGTGTCGTCGGATTTCGCGACAAGGCCGGTGTAAGCCCAAGGCTGAAAGCTTTCCAGGCCGGTGTGCATCTTCACGCCGGTGGTCGGACATTCGGGCATGATGCCCATGTTCAGCAGGTGCACAGCGAAAACGGGCGTGTTGGCGTTCATGGCAAGGCTCAACGTTGGGAAGCTCAAAGCACGTTCACGGGAACGAAAGGCTGCGGCCCGGGCTCGACTTTCATCGGGTTGCGCAGTGGTCGGCCCAGTTTCGGGTAGTGGATGACCATCACGTCGCCGTCTTGGAGCTTGAGTTTGTCGCCGTAGCTGAAAGCGTCAGCGCCGAAGAAGTGCAGATGCACATCGCCCGGCCGACGATGCTCGGGGTACTTGAAATGATGGTGCTCCAGGTTCTGCACGCTGTGACACATGTTGGCTTCGCCGGTGGCGACATCGGTGCGCCAAATCACGTTGCCATCTCGTTCGACCCGTACCTCGCCGACGATGTCATCGAACGGTTCGCCGACGACCAGTTCCGGGCCCAGCGAACAGGCCCGCAGCTTGGACGAGGAAAGGTAGAGGTAGTTCTGCTGTTCGAGCACGTGATCGGAGAATTCGTTGCCGACGGCAAACCCGACGCGCCACGGCATCCCGTTCGGCCCGACGAGATACGCGCCGACCGGCTCGGCTTCCTCGCCGCCGTCCATTGCGAACGGCGGCATCTCCAACGGCTCGTTGTGCGCCTGCAGCCGAGTGCCGTTGCACTTGTAAAACCATTCGGGCTGGACGCCGACGACGCCCGGCGCGGGTCGGCCGCCTTCCATGCCCATGAGGTACATCTTCATACTGTCGGACACGCTGTCGTCGCCGACGTTCGCGACGTGCATGGCCTGGCGGTTGTCGGCGCTCTTCTTGTGGCTCAGGCCCGTCCCGGTGATGAAGCAGAACGCCGGCTCGTCCGGATGATCGAACGGCGGCAGCAGCTTCCACTCGCTCTGCCCTTCATAGATCTCGTCGTAAGGCAGGCTCTCCTTGCCCAGATTATTCGGGACAAGATCGGCCAGCGTGACGTCGCTGTCGATAGCGGCGGCAGCCATGGCGTAAACACTTTTGAAGGTGTCGAACAGGCGAAGCGTGTCGCCCTCAACCATCGCAACGCGTCGGCCGTGCCGGGGATGTTGAAGCTGAATCAGTCGCATTTGGCAGTTCTCAAGTCACCTCGCACGAGGTCAGGGGTAAAGGCGATACACCGGCGGCGCGACGTTGTGGATGCCGTAGTACGCCGCGCTCGCGCCGGTCCAGACCAGGCCCATTAACAGTTCGCCGGCGATGACGCCGACCATCAACGGCAATACCTGCCGATACCCACGCGTGCCGCCCAATTGCACCACGGCGAGTTTGATCATCCAGCCGATCAGGAACGAGCCCGCGAGCCGATACGACGGCATTGTCCCCCAGACCAGGAACAGCACCGGATGAATGGGCCACCACGGCAACCGCAAGCGTGCAGCCGCCGTGGCGATCAGCAAGACCATCCCGCCGAACATCCACGCCCACGCGTCGAATGAAAGCTGCACATTCCAAAGCCGGTCGAGGCCCTCCACGGCCGTGGCCTGCGTGAGCGTGTCGCGCACGGTACTTTCGCTGATGTGCCGCGTCGCCTGGTCAAAGGGCATGTTCGGTAGCACCTCAGTGTCCCATGCGCCCGCGCCGCCGACGCCGTGATTGTGCGTCAAACTGAACAGCGCCGCGCCGGCCACGAGAAAGCCCACCAAAAGCATCACCGCCAGCCACGGCGCAACCTTGCCCGGCTTGCCCGCCCCGGAGCGGTCCGCCATCTGCATCGCGTTGGCCAGGTAAGGCATCAGCAGCGTACGCGGATCACCCACAAGCATCGTGCTCCCCACGGCCAACACAAGGAACGTCGTCGGCCCGATCGCCTCGAAACCAAGCAGACCGGTCAGAATGCCCGCAGGCAACCACCACGCCTGCACGAAGAACATGCCTGTTTCCACCACCACCCGCGTCAGCACCAGATAAATCAGCAACACCAGCAGCACGAGCACGATCGCCATCAGCCAATCGAGCCCTGCCGTGTAGAGCACGAACACCGTCAGCGCAAACAGCACCGCCAGCCCGCGCGCCGCCCACACCGCCGACGTCGGCGTGTCAATCGTGCGCGCTCCGCCCACGGCGGCGATGGCCAACCTCGCGTAATACCGCCGACCGATGTAAGCAATGATGCCCGCCATCCCGACGTACGCGCCGAAGCGCAACAGGTTGCCTTCCCCCGCGCCCATCCGGTCTTCCTGGAAGGTCGCACCTGCCGCGAGCAGGGTCGCGCCGAGCATGCCGTACGCTAACGTCGCCGCCCCCAGCGAAAACGATACGGGCGTACCGAGGAAGAAACAGAAGGCGATCACCGAGAAATAAATATGCGGCCGAAACAGGTCGTTCGTCGCACCGATTCGGCCGAAATTCGGGAACAACTCACGCAGCGGCCCAAACTCCATGCGCAACGGAATGTTCGGTAATTCGGGGAACCAGGCATGCAGCCCGTTTACGCCATGCACCGCCGCCATCGCGATCACCCCGACCCAGAACGCTTGATGACGGGCAATGCTCGGCAGCCAAGATGTCGCATCCCGCTCCGTCAGCTCATTCACAAATCGCGCGATCGGATACGGCAGCAACTCGCGGCGCGACCATTGCGGATGCACGATCACCGTCAGGCAAAGACTCGCCAGCCCCAGCAACAACCCCGCCGCCCCCCACACACGCAACACCGGCCACCACGCCGACCATGGCAACTCCGTCAAGCCCAACGGCTCCGAGCTGCCCACCAGCAACATGTCCAGCACCTCGCCGCCACCGGCGCTCGTATCCAGCAACACGCCCTGCCCCTGCGGCGCAGGCAGCACCACGCCCGGCAACGTGCTTACCAGCCACCACCGGTTCAGCTGAACCTGCGCACGGCCGGTCAACGGCTGCTCCAAATGCTCCCCCAACAACAAGCGCATCGGACGCGGCAGTTCGCTCATCGTCGGCGGCGGCGGCTGCGGCGTCAGATCCCCACTCACCAACGCAACATTCACCGCCCGCACCACGTCACGACGCGATCCGATCGGCACCTCCTCCGCGCCGAGATGCTCCTGAAACACCCGCTGCCCCCGCGCGTCCATCTGCGACCACAACCGCTCGAGCACTGGCTCGCCCTGCCGATGCAACGGCTCGGCGACCGCCAGGATCAGCGCCTCCCAGTCCTGAACGTGCCCCTCCGCCAGCCGCGGGTCGCCGCCCGGCAGGTAACGCATAACACCCACCGCCTGCCAGTCCGCCTTAGGCCCCTGCCAGTGATTCGGCATCGCCGTGATTGTGATGAAGTACCGATAGAAACTGAAGCTCGGCCAGCCGCACGAAGTTAGCCCCAACGCGACAATCACCGCCAGCTCCGCTGTACCCAACGACCAGCGCGGCCCCAGCAGACGTAGCAACGGGTTCACCCCGAGCATCAGCACCACCAGCAACCCGAACACCGCAATGGGCAGGTGGTTGTTGATGAACAGACTGCTCTGCATGAACAGGTCGTTGAAGTGCGTGAAACCGGAGATGAATATCCCCAGCCCCAATCCCAAGATAATCGCTCGGATCGTCATGCACGTGCCTGTTCAGGGACCGTCACGGGATCATCCTCGCCCGACACTCACCGCCCTCGCGGGGGCCGTGCCAAGCCTCTCACATTCACCATGCCTTCGCCAGCCCTATCCTCGACAGCCGTCGTCGACTGCCGTCCCGGCGGTTTTTGCCGTTGTACTTGTACACTCTCTATGCCGTGTGAGCAAGCGAAAAACGAGCCTCGCAAAGTCCTTTTTCATACCGGCTCAACCATCGTCGAATTGACCGCATCACCTACAAGTAACATATATTTCGAACAAACCTCACGATTTGCAGGCCGCTGCCCGGGACGGGCGCGAAATTTGTTGTATTTTCACCCAGATGACCGACACGTCACAAACCACCAACCGCGACTCGACGTCGCCGACGAACGAACAGACAATGGCCAAGACCCCTGACCACCCAAGGAGGCACCGCCCATGCCAGCCGCAAACCCCGGCGTCCTGCTGCTGATCGCCGACGACTGGTCACCCATCGCCGGCTGCTATCACGACCCCGTCGTGCACACGCCTCACATCGACGCCCTCGCCCGCCGGGCCACACGCTTCGACCAGGCCTTCTGCACCACACCGAGCTGCGCCGCCAGCCGCGCCAACCTGCTCACCGGCCAATACGTACACCAGCATGGGCAATACGGCCACAGCCACGGCTACCACGGCTTCCGCACCCACGAACACCTCGCCGACCAGACCCTCCCCGCTGTGCTCCGAAAACATGGCGTCTTCACCGGACTGATCGGCAAGGACCACATCGCCCCCAAATCCGCCTACCCCTTCCACGTCGACGAGCGATGCCAGCCCCGGTCCCTCTCCGGCCCGGCCGAGGGCGTACGCCGATTCCTCACCGCGGCAGGCGACCGGCCGTTCTACCTCCACGTCGCCTCCGCCTACCCGCATCGCACGGGCGGAGACTTCCGCCGCTCGCATGACGAAGGCGACGGCCTGTCCGACGACGACGTGCTCTATCCGCCAGAGACCCTCCCCGTTCCCAACTGGCTGCCGGACACGCCCGAAGTTCGGCAGGACCTCGCCGACTACTACACCTTCGTCACCCGCTTCGACCGCTTCGTCGGCGTAGTGCTTGCAGAGTTGCAACGCAGCGGGCGGGCCGATGAAACCACCATCATCCTCACCAGCGATCACGGCATGCCCTTCCCCGGCGCTAAAGGCTCGGCCTACGACAGCGGCCACCACTGCCCCCTGATCATCGCCCCACCCCACGCCAGCCCCCACGCCAGCCAGGCGCTCGTCAACTGGTGTGACATCTACCCCACCATCTGCGACAGCCTCGCCCTGCCGCAGGCCGACCTGCCCGCCGACCTGCCGGGCCGATCGCTGCTGCCGATCCTCGACCAATCCGACCCGCCCGGCTGGGACCAGACCTTCTACTCGCATGTGTTTCACGAGATCACCAACTATTTCCCCTATCGCGTGCTGCGCGAGAAACGATTCAAGTTCGTACGCCACCTCGTCCGCGACATGCCCATGCCCAGCGACCTGTTCAACTCGCCGACCTGGCAGGCCGTGCTGAAACAATCGCTGACCCACATGGGCGATCGCCTCACCGAGCGCGTGCTCCACCACGATCGCGAAGAGCTATACGACCTCGCCAACGATCCAGCGGAAACGACCAACCTCGTGGCGAACCCCGCCTTCGCCGACACGGCCGACCGCATGCGCAAAACCCTGCACGCATTCCGCGAACGCACCAACGACCCCTGGCTGATCGTCGACAAACAGGAAGCCGCGACGCACAACTGACCCGCCTTACGCCTGCGCCTCCAGCCCGGGCAACGGCAGTTGCTTGTCGTCGTCATCAAGCAGCAACACCCAGTCCCGGCCCCGGCCATGCGTCGGCGGCGTGAAGGTCTGCATCGGCAGCGGCAGCGACGTGCAGAACGGCGTCGTCATGCCGTAGCGTGGATCGAACCACGACGCTCGCACGCGACGCGCTTCAACGATGTCCATCTTGAGCGTGAACTGTTCGCCGCGCGGCGAGTAGGCGATTGCAAACGACCGATCCGCCGCCCGCGCCACGCGCACCTTGCCCCCGCCGCCGCCGGGCCCGTCGAGGATGCAACCCTGCTCCGGCACGAGTTGATGGAACGGCCGAGTCTCGAACAGCCGGCGAACGTGGCGCATCTGAAACGCGCCAGGGTGATCCACCGCCTCGTGCCACGGCACCGTGGCGTCGAGATGAACGGGATTGACGCCCGGCTTGCACATCTGCCACACGCTGTTATCGCCGTAGACATGCCCGCACGCGCCCGCCAGCAGCGCCCAGTACGCCGCCTGCCGAACGTCGTAATCATCAAACCGGTCATAGCCGGCACAGTGCTTGTTGTAGAAGCCGACCGGCAGATTTTCGTAGCGCGGCTCGGCATCAAGCGTCGGCTTGGCCGGGCTCAGCGCATAGTCGTGATCGATGAACAGACCGTTGTCGTAATCATGCGCCGCGTGGGATGTCTGGCACATGTTGAAATCCAACCACTCGGCCGCATGAAGCCGATCGGATGATCGCCCCGGCCCATAAGGGTGAAACGTGATCAACTGCTCACCTTCGGCACCGCCGTCGCGCAATCCCCGGGCAAAGCCTTCGATGATCTTCATTTCATCGTCGTTCAACACGTTGCGATCGCCGCCGAGAATCCAGATCACCGGCTTGCCGCGATACCGCTCTGCCAGAAATTGCCCATAAGACTCAGCAGAGTCAGGCCGAAAAATGCCCGGCGTGCTGTAAGGGCTGTACCGCCACTTATTGCCCCACGACGGCAGCAGCCCGACAAACAAGCCAAGCTCGGCCGCACGCGCTACCAGGTGATCCACATGTTCGAAGTACGCCTCGTTCGGCCGAGTGGGGTCATTGTCAACGAACGGCATATCGCCTTGCGCATTTGGACGGTCGACATCCTTGAACCCGCGCACCAGAATCGTCTGGACGACAGTGAACCCCTTCGCCGCCCGGTTCTGAAGATATTGATCCATCTCGTCGCGCGTCAGCGCGTAACACAAATGCCACGCCGTATCGCCGAGGTAGAAAAACGGGCTCCCATCCGCCCGCTCGAGGTATCGGCCATTGGAAGCCACACGCAAACGATGATGTTCAGGCATCATGCTCGAAATCCTTGCGGAGTCCCTCATTGCCGCGCGGCGCACCGCCCCGCCCGGCACCGCCGACCGCCCCTTCGCGGCTGGCGTTCGCAGGGTAACGTGAGTGTTGTATGTTTGTCCAGAGTAATTACTTCACCGTCGGCATGCGGCCGCCTGCCGCCCTGACGCGACACACTTGATTCCTAAGCGATTTACGGTAGATTCTCATTGCCTTCGAGAGTCCCAGCAAACGCACAACCAAACCAAATCGGTGGATATTTGCAACCGCCACTGGATCGAATAAGGTGCCAGACATGAACACAAAAACCCAGATCGGCATCGGCGTCGTCGGCTGCGGCCACCGCATGGCGGCACTGCTGCCACACATCCCCGGCCTCGGCGGCAACATCGAAATCCGCCGACTCGCCGACCCCGACCCGCTCGCGATTCAGGAATTCCAAGCCGACATCGCACCCCGCGCCAAGGCCAGCGCCGACGCCGCACAACTCGCCGCCGACCCTGCGGTCGACTGGGTGTTCGTCGGCTCACCAAACGCACTGCACCCGGAACACGCCATCGTCGCGCTCGAAGCCGGCAAGGACGTGTTCTGCGAAAAGCCGCTGGCGACCACCGTCGACGATGCCCTGCGGATTCGCCAGGCTCACCAGGCCTCCGGCCGAACGCTGGCGCTCGGTTTCGTGCTCCGCTACACACGCCACGGCCAGGCACTGCGCCGCATCATCGACTCCGGCGTGCTTGGCAACATCCTCAGCCTCGAATTCAACGAAACGCTCCCGCTCGATCACGGCGGACACATCCACGGCAACGCCTGGCGGCGACTGACGAGCATCGGCGGCGGCCATATGCTCGAAAAATGTTCGCACGACATCGACCTCATCTCCTGGCTGCTCGATGCAAGACCCGTGCGCGTCGCCAGCTTCGGCGGCCTCCGCCTGTTCACCGCCGACAACGCCAACCACGCCGAACGCATCGGCCAGCATGAATCCGGCCGACCCGCCTTCCAGGGCTGGGGCCTGCGCCGCGACGGCGACCCGTTCGCCATGAAAAAGGACATCGTCGACCACCAGGTCGCCATCCTCGAATTCGACAACCAGGCCCGCGCCACCTTTCACACACACTGCGCCACCGCCATCCCCGAACGCCGACTCTACCTCTGCGGCGACCGCGGCACCCTTCGCGCCGACTTCAACACCGGCCTCATCGAAGTCGAACCGCTCGGCTACAACACAACACGCGAACAGATCGACACCAACGACGAAGGCGGCCACGGCGGCGGCGACCGCATCCTCGGCGAAAGCCTCGCCGAAACCATGCTCCGCGGCCAGACACCACTCGCCAGTGTTAAAGAGGGCATCGTCGCCACCGCCGTGGCACTCGCCATCGACCAGGCCCGCACCAACAGCCAGGTGGTCGACCTCACGCCACTATGGCAACAGATCGACGAAACAAGCCCACACTCAACAAGCGTGTAATACGGTTTCAAGTTATTTCCAGCGCGTTTTCCCACCCCCTCTCCCTCCCAGGGAGAGGGAACCGGACGCGCTGGGATTAACTTGAAGCCGTGTAATCGAATTGCACATCATCTCGAGGGCACTCGAAGCCCACGGATTGAATCCGTGGGCGCCAGTCTCATCGACAGATCATCCCCCAATAGCAACAGCGTCGTGACCGCAATACGGCCACGACGCTGCTCGTGCGACTCCGTCTTTCAAAACGTCGGCCTTACTCTTCCGGGCCGACGTGTTCATACCCCGTCGGCTCAAGATACTTATACTCGCTGGCCTGATCGCCCTTCTCCAACTGCACGCCATCAATCCAGAGCGTGCCTTCAGACATCAGCATGATGCGGATGAAGCTTCCCCCTTCCGAGCCTTGCTCGAAGGTCACTTCGTACCGCTGCCAGTCATTGCCGACATTCTCGATCTGTTTATGCGCCCAGCCGTGCATCACCCACACGCGAG
Source organism: Phycisphaerales bacterium AB-hyl4 (assembly GCA_041821185.1). Classification (NCBI taxonomy): domain Bacteria; kingdom Pseudomonadati; phylum Planctomycetota; class Phycisphaerae; order Phycisphaerales; family Phycisphaeraceae; genus Natronomicrosphaera; species Natronomicrosphaera hydrolytica. The sequence goes on from JBGUBD010000003.1 coordinate 469,691, forward strand.
CCGGGTGGTCGGCCCGCAGCCACACCGAGAGCGTGTACGTGCCGCCTTCCGGATACCGCACACTTTGATGAATCGCAGGCGTCACCAGCAGGTTGAACGCTTCCGTACTGCCCGCCATACCCGGCGCGTCCTTGATCAGCCGCATGCTCCGTTCGCCATGCACTGCCGTCTCGGTCACCGGCGCCCACCGGCCGTCTTCCGTGCCCGCCGAGCCCGACTCCATCAGCGAGTCAATCGTATGCCACGCCGCCGGCCAGCCCGGCAGCCGTGCATAGTCATAATCGAAACGACTGTTGGCGATCAGGTTCTCAACCGTCGGCTCAAAGATCGGGTCGAGCTTCTCTTCCACTTCGCCAACCTCAATCGCCAGCGACAATGCCTCGCCCGCCTCCCATTCACCACCGGGCAGTTCATACACCCGCCGAGCGAAAGGCTCGAGCTGCTCGCGAAACACACCCTGGCTCAAACTCACCTGATCATCGTCGAACCATGCCATCGCCTCTCCATGGAACCGTGACGGAAGACGATACTCAACCTCGACCGGCGCCGGCTCGGCACTGACCACCAGCAGATAGCTGCGGCCGTCGTGATTCTTCACCAGCACTTTCACCGACTTCTCAGTGTCCGGCCGTTCGTAACGCACGTCCTGCGCAGGGCTGCGCTCCAGCAAGATCGGCGACAACGCCTCAACCTCGCCCGCCATCTGCTTGAGCATCTCCCAGTTCGGCCCGTACGCCGCGGGCCAGTCCCAGTAGAACAAACCCTTCACATCCGCCGCCAGCGACAGGTACGTCTGCGCCCGCTGCTCTTCCGGACTCAACGGTATGGGTCGGCCCGACGACTTTTCAAACAACGGCGTGTAAACGAACGGCTCGTTCTTCTCCCACGACACCTTGACGTCACTCCGCGCGACGTCGTACACACGGCTCATGTGCTGCCGACGATAGATGTAAAAGTCACGCATCGGAACTTCCCACGCATCCCAGTGCGCGTTCTTCGAAAGCCCCACCGCAAACAGCACCATGACCGCGTGGTACGGATCCAACGCCTTCACAATCTGATACCACTCTTCAACACCTTCCTGCATCATCAGGTGGTGCGGATGCTCCGGGTTGTCCTGCCAGAAGTTGTCCGGCTCGTCGTAACTGTAATAACCGATCACCGCTGGATGATCGCGTGCGTTCCGCACGACGCCCGGCGTGATCTGCTCATTGTGCACCGGGTATTTCTCCGGCCACTCCATATCACGATATCGGTGATACAGCTGACCCGGCGCAAGCTTCGTCGGCGTCTCGACCGCGAACAGCCCCGCGTCATGAATCGCATCAAGGTAGTCGCGCACCGCCGAGTAGCGATTGTAGTCGCTGTCCCAGGGTTGATCGAGATCCCACCGATTCGCCGTCGTCTTACCCTTCCATCGCAGCGTCATGTTGAAACCCGCGTCAGCGATGTCCTGAAGGTATTCCGGATAGACGCCGAACACGCCCATCGGAAACAACGGCTCACCGTCGACCAGCATGATGCGCCGGTAACGGTCGATCTGCGTAATGCGAACGTCGCCGTTCGGCGGCGGCAACTTCACCAACCGATCTTCACCTTCCCACACGGCGCGATTGCCCACCAGCACACTCAACGCCACGCGCGACTCACCCTCAGGCAAGTCAGCCAACGGCAGTTCGAGCACCGTTGGTCCCGACTCGGCCAGCGCCTCTTCCACCTCCACGCCCGCATCCGCCACGGCCGCCCGTACGCGCACGCGTGCCGGCCTCGGCTCGTGCCCGAGGTCGAAGACCACGTTCGCCACGTCTTCATGGACGTAGTAGTTCAATTCCACCAGCGCCTCGACGCCCTGGTCCATGCCGTCGCGATTCCGCTCGTCCGCCGCCGCCACCCGCGGGTGCGAAGCAGTCACCACAAGCAGCGCAACCACCGCCACAGCCGTCATTCCCATTCCGTTCAGCTTCAACATACAGAGCTCCTGGAGCACCAGATAAAGTCAAAAATACAACCACTTTGTTGCAGAATAACTTTGGCGCGAAGCCAGATCAATACAATTTCGAAAGTTTTACCCGGGCAATTACCCCGAACGCCGCCGAACTGCCACCATATGCCGCCTGAAGGACTACCAGAAAATCGAAGTCATTTTTACAACACACTCAACGCACATCAAACGCGCCTTCGTCAGCCACGCCCACCAGCGTCACTCCAAGGCGATGCACGCCACTGCGAGCGCCGAACAGTCCTGTAGCCGATTACCGAGCCCCGCGGCATCAATACGGCAGTTTTCGCGAGCCAGCGGATGAGCCTCAGCAAGAAAGGCGGCTCGCACCCGCTCAACCCACGCCTGCCCGAGATACCGCGCGAGACTGCCCAGCAGGATCACGTCGAGGTGAAGCAGGTCCGCCAACAGCGCGCACGCCGCGCCCGTGGCTTCGCTGGTCATGTTGACGATCGAACACGCCGCTTCGTCCCCCGCCGCCGCCAGCGCCGCCACGTCGGACGGCGCGGGTGCCGCAGGCCAGCGGTCCGGGTAACGCCACGCCGCCAGCGCGCCCAAGGCCGAGGCCGCACAGTAGGCCTCGAAACAGCCGGCCTTGGCGGTAGGCGAGCCCGCGGCGCCATAGGCGATCGGCCCGCTCGGCCGATAGCGAACATGTCCGAAATCGCTCGGCCGACCGCCCGCCCCACGATAAATCAAACCGTCAAAGATCAGCCCGACACCAAACCCCGTGCCCGACGTCAGGTAGGCAAGCCGTTCCGCGCCGCGACCCGCCCCCCAGCGATACTCCGCAAGCGCACAAGCCGACCCATCATGCTCAACCCGCACCGGCAAACCAAACGCCTCCCTCAATCGCGCCGCCAGCGGCACCGCATCCCACCCCGGCAGGTTCGGCGGACCATGCACCACACCCCGCTCCGCGTCGAGCGGTCCGCCGATCGACACCCCTACACCCTGCACCCCCCCACACCGGGCAAGCAGCGACTGCCCCTGCCGAACCAGATCCGCCATCATCGCCTCGGGGCCGCGCTCCGCCCGCGACGGCCACTCGACGCGGTCGATCACCCGCCCATCCGAGCCGCCCACCACGGCCGCACATTTCGTACCCCCAATATCCAGCCCAAGACAGCTGTACGCTTCCATCACCACCACACCTCTTCCTTTCAAACACATCAGACCACGAATCAAACCTTGAACCGCCGGCCCGGCCACACCGGAAAGGAGCGTACATATATACAACTAACCACCTGCCGTCGACACGAACCAGAATATCAACAAGGACGTTATATCGCGTATAATGAATCCTACGCCGCTCACCCCTTGCAGATCCACCCGGCTCAGGTATAGTGCACATGTACAACGGCGACGCGTAAGCAGGATACCCCGAACCCCCTACGGCGACGCACTCGGCAGCACGAAGGAGAGCCGGTTGGGCACCTTACAGCAGAACATCGACGCTGCCGAAGCCATGCTCGTTTCGTTGCGAGGATTGGACGATCTTGTCGAGCGTGCCGCGAAGCTGATCAGCGACGCCCTGGCCGCCGGCCAGAAGTTGCTGGCCTGCGGCAATGGCGGCAGCGCCGCCGAGGCCGGTCACCTGACCACCGAACTCGTCAGCCGGTTTCGCCGTGATCGACGTCCATACCCCGCCATCTGCCTCAATGCACACGGCGGCGATCTGACCGCCATCGCAAACGACTACGCCTTCGATGATGTCTTCGCACGGCAGGTCGACGCCTTCGCCCAGCCAGGCGATGTCCTGGTCGCAATCACAACGTCCGGCCGCAGCACAAACGTTCAACGGGCCGTCGAATCGGCCAGCCGGCGCAACGTTCGCATCGTCACCCTGCTCGGCCGTGATGGCGGCACGCTGCGAAACGCCGCCGACGTCGAGTTGCTCGTCGACGCTTCCGACACTGCCCGAATTCAGGAAGGCCACCTCCTCCTGATTCATGCCATCTGCCAGTGCATCGAACAACGACTGGGACACGACGCATCGCCCGCGCGTTGAGCCTCGCCCGATCGCGACCGCGTCAACAATACGGCCGGGCCGTCTGCTTCCGGCGCATTCCAAGGAGCCGCCATGACTCATTTCCTCGCCTTCACCCTGCCGCTGTTGTTGATCGCCACACTGCTGCCCGCCGCGGCGCCCGATCCCCAGCCGAACGATTACTTCTGGGCCCATTCCGTTCAGTTGCCCGCCGAGACGAATCTGCGGACCTTCGACTTCACCGACGGCGCACGCGACGACATCACCTTCATGGAAGGCGTCGAAGACGTCACCTACGACGACGGCCGCATGCACTTCACCCTCGCGTCAGAGTCGGCGACCATCGGCTGGGGCAACTATCGCGGCCGACAAACCGTCGCCGAGATCGACAGCCTCTTTCAAGAGACGAACCACGTCAGCGTCATCGCCTCGCAGGACGACGCGCCGCCGACCGAGTGGCGGATGCACTACTGGGGCGACGGCCAACGCATCGAACTGCGAGGCACTGACTTCGGCGAAGACACACTCACCCCCGGCAACCAGCAAACCCTCACATTCCACACCGGCTCGGTGATCCCCGTGCCGGACGGCCTTGAGTTCGTCATCCGCGGCGAGCCCGGCACGCGCATCACCCTCCAGCAGATTGACGTTCAACAGGATGAACGCGAAGGCTACATCCGCAAGCAGTTCACCCTGCCGGAAGGCGAAATCTGGCGCGCTACCGCCGAAGTTGCCGGCCAGCCCCGGCATCGCTGGTCCCGCTCGGCCAAAGTCCTCAACCACCTCTACGTCAACGGCGAATACGTCGACCGCACCGGCGCCCTGCACATCGAACACACCCGCCCCGTCGACATCAAGCCCTTCCTCAAGCCCGGCCAGGCCAACGCCATCGGCATGTACGGCTATCGCATCAACAGCAGCCCGATGCTCTTCGTCCAGGCAACCATCATCATGACCACCGGCGAAGTCATCCGCGTCGGCACGGACGACTCATGGACCTACACCCGCACTGCCGACGACGCGTGGTCGACCGCCGACTACGACGACGCCGACTGGGAGCCTGTCTCCCTCGGCCGAGCGCCGAACGTGCACGTCCGGTCCAATGACCGCACATGGCTTCGCCCCTCATATGAGGGCTACCTGCATTTCAAAAATCCCGACGCCGCTCGCCTCACCTACAACAGCGACCGCGACGTGTCGTTCGAGGTCGTCGTACCCGAAGGCCTCGCAGAACGACAGCCAACGTTGACGTGGCATTTCGCGAGCACGGACAACGACGGCCAAAGCGTGCCGATCGCACAAGAGACCGTGAGCGATTTCACCCGTCGCGACGGCTCGCTCGTCTACACCTTCAACGTCGGCCAACACGACAAAGGCGTGTACACGCTCGCCGCCGACCTCACCGCCAACGACGGCGAAACCATCGAACGTCGCCCGCGCGAGCCCGTGCTCGTCATCGGCAAACTCGATCAACGGCCCATCGAAGACAACGACTGGTACGGGTCGCTCGATACCGAACTCGAAACCGAAATCGACTTCACCGACCTGACCACCGACCGCCCCTGGATCGCGGCCTACCCCGGCCGAACGCGCTCCGACCCGGCGATCGAAGTCACCGACCCGACCATCATCGAAGTCAACGGAAAGCGGTATCGCGAAACCGAGCCGTTGCGCGGCGCGTTTTTCAGCTATCGCCTGGAACGCTTCGAACACCCCGGCGACTTCTACCTCATCGAGATGACCTACCCCGATGACGTCCCCCGCCACGTCGAAGTCATGATCGGCACGAAACGCGACAGCGTCTGGACCAACGCCCGCTCCGGCGTCGGAGCCGAAACGGGCGGCAAGTTCTACCAGACCGGCGAAGAGCAGACGCTGCGCTGGATTCACGTGGCCGACCCCGGCGTGCACTCGATCGACGTGGTCAACGTCGAAGACGGCAAACGCGCCGCCGCCGGCACGCTTCGCATCCATCGCATCAGGGGCGATCTCCCCACCGCCCAGCCGGGCACGAACCGGGCCTACGGCATCTTCTCCGAACGCACCGCGCCAAACTCCGGCGTCGCGACCGGCTTCGGCGTCTACCGCGAGAACGAGGCGAACGACGTCTCGATCATGGCACGCACGATCCGAGATCTGCAATGGGCGCTCGAAACCGCCGCCCGCTACACGCAGTACCTCAACTACGTCGGCCAGAACACACACATCATGGGCGTCTACCAGTACCACGAAAACAACACGCCCTACGTGCGCCCTTACGAGATCGACACTGCCCGCGTGTCGCCTTCGCTGGAAACCGTGCTCGCCGAGACCTTCAACGCCAACGGCATCACGTTCCACGCCGGCGTCGAGTGGAGCCAGTTCGCCGACCTCGCCACGGTGGTCAACAATGCCCAGGTTGCCCAAGGCGCTGACACCATCTGGATGATCGACGCGCAGGGCAAGCAATACTACGGCAACGCGCTGTTCAGCATCGTTCCCAACTGGCTGCATCCCACCAATCAAGCTCAGTTTCAGGATTTCATGGCCGACCTCACCGGCAAGTATGCCCACCTCGAACACTTCAAGGGCCTGCACTTCTATACCTCCGTCGCACAGCGATGGGAGTACTACCCGCCCGGCTTCACCAACCGCGAAAACTTCGACAACCCGTTCCTGATGAGCTATGACGACATCACGTTCGAACAGTTCCAAGCAGAAACAGGCGTCGACCTCGGCATCGCTGACGACGCCCCCGACCGCTTCAGCCAGCGCGCCCGCGCCGTTCAACAGGATGACGTGAAGCAGACCTTCGTTGACTGGCGGGCGCGACAGTTCCACCAACTGCTCAAGGTCGGCCTGGAAGGCGTCCGCCAGCACGGCGATCATCTCGAATTGATCGGCATGGTCCCGCTGGAAGAGCCCGAGTTCCTTCGCATGTGGGCCGAGAGCGATCGCGACTTCAGCGATCTGCTCAAAGACTACGGCTACGACCTGAAGCGCATCAACCAGACCGACGGCCTTAAGCTCGGCATGAACGTCACAAGCTGGCGCGAAACATTCCCCGTCTTCGCCACGCAAGACCCTTACCGCTGGATCCCCCGCACCGCCGAGAACATCCACGAAGCCTTCGCCGACGGCGAGCCGCGCTACGTCATGGTGCGCAACAGTTGGGACGAAAACATCGCCACCACCGGCGGCGAAACCGTCATCGGCTTCTCCTGGCAGGGCCGACTCATCCGCGACGGCTGGATCTTCGACGCATTGAAAATACGCGCCCACCCGCAACCCTCGGGCTATCACGCGCGCGAAGCCTTCGCGCAGGTGCTCATCGCGAAAGACCCAAACCTCCTCATGGGCGCCTTCATCGACCTGGTGCTGAACGTCGGCTACGAGCAGGAGCTCGGCTCGATGCTCGCCAGCTTCACCCACCTGCCCGAGCAGCGGTTCGAGCCCGTGGCCGACACCGGCTTTGAAACCAACCTGGCCATCCGCCGACTCGAACACGATGGCAGGACATGGTTCTACGTCGTCAACCCGGGCTACTGGCACATCGACGCCACGCTGCACCTCGCCGACGCAGCCACCGCCGAGACAGTCGGCGCAAGTCCGCAATCGCTGCCACTGACCGACGCGGGCAACGGCCTGCATGAGCTAGCCATTCGGCTAGAGCCGTACGACCTGTTCGCCTTTGTCGTTGACGGCACTGGCGCGCAGGTCGACCGTTTCGACACGGGTGCGATCACCGATCACGAACGGGCCCACATGAGCGACATCGCCGATCGCGTACGCGAACTGTTGGGCGATTCAACCGTTCAGCAGGCCGTACCCAGCGATGACATGGAATACCTCGAGTCGACGTTGACTGAGATCAACACCGCCCTCGATGAGGGGAGTTACGCGCTCGCGTGGCATCGCATGACGCATTATCGCTTCTGGAGCCTGTGGAAGAACCTGCTCGAAAAGGCCGCGGACGGCATGGCCCTGCTGCCTGATCAATACCGCACCGCGCCGACGCCCGGCCCCGGCGAAGAACGGACCCTCACCGCCACGCGCATCGACCAGCCGATCAACGTCGACGGCAACCTCGACAAAGCCGTGTGGCAGCAAGGCGCCTTCGCCGCCGACTTCACCACCGCCGAGGGCTCGCCCGGCCTGGCCGAAGTGGGTGTGCAGGCGGCCTACGACGAGCAAAATATCTACCTCGCCTTCGTCGCCGCGGAGGTGAATGTCGACGACATCAAGGCCACCGCGACCTCGCCGCACGAGTTTTTCCCGGCCAAGGACGACGCCATCGTCATCTTCCTCCAACCTCAGGCCGGCGAACCGCTCTACTACCAACTCGGGTTCAACACCGAGGGGCTCCTGTTCCACCAACGCGTGCTCGGGGGCGATCGTGATTACACGCCGATCCCCGACTGGCACGCCAGCGTTCAAGTGCTCGACAACGTCTGGACCGCCGAGGTCGTGCTCCCGCGAGCGGTCTTCGGCATCGGGCCGGACGCCGACGTGCGGGTAAACTTCCATCGCGTGATGCGCGACGACATCGTCCCGCCCGCCTCCTGGTCGTCGACCAACCGCTGGCATAACCCGGACGACTTCGGCCATCTTGAACTTGAATAGCCAACGCGCCGGAACCGTCAACCACGATCATTCACTGCCAGGCAGCGAACTACTTTGCTCGGGTGCCATGTTTCGCCCCGCGGCCACGTGGGGGTTCTTCCGGGGGTCGCCGTAGGCGGCGAGGCTAAACGCATACGATGTGCACCACAGCCCGCTGCCACGTTCGACCCGCTCCGCGCCATAACGCGGTACAATACCTCCAGCAGTCGGCCACCCCGACATTCGCCCCTCCCCGGTTTGCAAGGAGCTTCCCATTCAACCGCTCGCCTCGCTTTACACGTTGGCGCAACAGACCGACCCTGTCACGATGGTGCTGATCGCCGTGTTGATCATCGCAGCACTGATCGCACTGGTCGTGCTGATGTTCGTCATTCAGTACTTCAACCTCTGGTTCCAGGCAGTGCTCTCCAAGGCCCCGGTGGGCTTTCTGGACATCATCGGCATGCGGTTTCGGCGGGTTGATGCGCGAACCATCGTGCTCTCGCGCATTCGCGCGCTGAAGGCCGGGCTCAATGTGACCACCAACCAGCTTGAGACGCACTACCTCGCCGGCGGCAATGTGCCCCGCGTGGTCAACGCGTTGATCGCCGCTGACCGTGCGAAGATTGAACTGCCGTGGGACACCGCGTGCGCCATCGACCTCGCCGGCCGCGACATTCTCGACGCCGTGCAAACCAGCGTGAACCCCAAGGTCATCGACTGCCCCAGCGCCAGCAGCGGCAAGACGACGATTGACGGCGTGGCGCAGGACGGCATTCAGATCAAGGCCCGCGCCCGCGTGACCGTGCGAGCCAACATCGCCCGTCTGATCGGTGGTGCGACGGAAGAAACCATCATCGCCCGCGTTGGTGAAGGCATCGTCACCACCATCGGCTCGGCGGCCAGCCACAAGGCGGTGCTGGAGAACCCGGACGGCATTTCAAAGACGGTGCTGGATCGCGGTCTTGATTCAGGCACTGCGTTTGAGATTCTCTCCGTCGACATCGCCGACATCGACGTGGGTGAAAACATCGGCGCGAAGATCCAGGGCGACCAGGCCGAGGCCGACAAGCACCGCTTCCAGGCCGAGGCGGAAAAGCGTCGCGCGATGGCTGTCGCGCAAGAGCAGGAGTATTCCGCACAGGTGCAGCAGAACCGGGCACTGGTCGTGCTTGCCGAGGCGGAAGTGCCCAAGGCGATGGCCGAAGCGTTCCGCCAGGGCAACCTCGGCATCATGGACTACTACCGCATGCGGAACATCCAGTCCGACACGTCGATGCGCGACTCGATCGCTGACGACGAAGGCAAGCAGTAGGAAAGACATGACAAGGTGAGGGGGTGACAGGGTGACAAGGTGATGAAGCCTTGCTACCCGCTCACCCTGTCACCTTGTCACCCTGTCACAACTCACGCCCCGCGCCCGACGAGCATAGGACGCGGCACGCGGTTGGTTTCATAAGGGCCGTTTCACTTACGCAATCGGTTGGACGTCAACGCCCAGCAGCATTCGGCCGGCCTGCCGGACAAGCCCCTCGGCGCCGGCGATCACGTGCGTGACACATGAGCCGGTGCGCAACGCCGGGCCCGCGCCGACGACGATGGCGGGATCGTGATATTCCATTTCGCCGAAGCAATGGCCGGGGCCTTCGCCGGTGGCGGTGCCATCGTCGTTGTAGGCTTGCAAGGCGTCGCCGCCGAAGGTGTCATCGGTCATGCGCGGCATGTCGACGTAGGCTTCGCCCGGCTGCGGGAGGAAGACGCGGACGATCAGCGACGCCTGGCCGTCGGGCAGGGCACGGTAGTAACCCATGCGGCCGTTGGTGTGTTCAGCACGCAGGCCCATCTTGATACGACGTCGGCTGTCGATGAGGAACCGAACGCAGTGCGGATCGACCTGCACATGCTTGTCGCCGAACGGGTCGTAGTAGCTGCGCGGTTGGCCCTGCACGGGCATGACGGTCGGGCAGATGAGTGTGCCGGTGGGCGGTAGCTGGAGGATGTCCCACGCGCCGGCGACGGCTTCGGGGTCGCCTTCGATCAGTGACAGGTCGTTGCGGATGGCGAAGCTGGCGCAGGCGAGCGAGTCGGGCAGGCCGTGGGGGCGATCGATGATGGTGATTTCGCGCGAGAGGTTCAGCGAGACAGACCGCTCGCTGCGATGGTCGGTCAGGGCCATCGTCGTACCGAGCACGACGTGGTCATCGCCCTCTTCGATGGGGCCCCACTCGGAGGGGTCCATGCGTGTGGGAAGTTGGTACGTGCCCTGCGGATCGGTGCGGGCGGCTTCGAGGTCGGGCCACATGTAGCCGTTTTCGGGCGCGATCCAGATCCGGTCGCCGCCGATGAGTCCGCCGGCTTCGTGCAGGGGCGTGCCGGCGTCGCTGGCGTCTTCGAGTCGGGGGTTATGCCAGAAGAGGTTTTCATCGACACCGGGCAGTGTGCAGCCGAGCACGCGTGCACCGTGGTCGAGCACGATGATCTGCCCGCTGCCCGCGGTGAAGGTTCGTGGTTCGTGGCCGTTGTCGGCAAGCGAAGCGGCGAGGCGATTCAACCAGTCGGCCATGATGGGCTCCCTCATTTATTTAATCGTTGCGAGTGGCGACCACGGTACGGCAACGGATGAGCGGTCACAAATCGCCCACCGACCAAATCTCCGAAAAGGTGGGCCGGGCCTGATCGGGCCGATATGATTAGGTAGACGGTTTTATGCTGAAGTTTGAGCTGGGAGAACGCGAGATGCATGCGATCGACAAGGCCCTCGGACGAGCCCGGCTACGCCTGCTGCTTTGCCGAGCAGTGTGGTGGCTGGGTGTGCTGACGCTGGCGGGACTGGCGGCGGCGGCGGCGCTGCTGCTGGCCGAACGGCTGTTCCTCGCGCCGATTGCATGGTGGGCCTATGCGATAGTGGCGGGCGTGGTGGTGTTGGCGACGCCCGTGCTGGCGTGGCGAGGGTTACCGGGGCAGGCGCAGGTGGCGGAGTTGCTCGACGATCGGCTTCATCTGAAGGATCGGCTGAGCACGGCGTTGTACGTGCGTGCGATGGCGGACCAGCCGTTCGCCCGGCAGGTGATGGTGGATGCGGAACAGGCGGCGGATCGGCTGTCGGTGCGTGAGGCGTTGCCCGTGCGAGGCGGTCGGGCGTGGAACTGGACGCCGGTGGGGGTGGCGGTGTTCGGACTGCTTGCGTTGCTCGTGCCCGCGGAGGTGGACGTGCTCGGGTTGAATCAGCGTCAGGCACAGCAGGCCGCCGACGACGCGCAGGCCGACGAAGCTCAGCAGCGGATCGTCGAGGCAAGCGCTCACATGCCTGACCCGAGTCGGATGACCGACGAGGCGGAGGCGGCCCGCGCGGAAGACCTGCTCAATCAACTTGCAGAGCTATCGCAGCGCGATCTGCGCAACCCTGACATCCGCCGGGATGCGCAAGCGCAGTTGTCGCGGTTGCAGGACCGAATCGCGAGCGAGCGCGAGCAGCAGGAGCGGACGTTGCGGACGATGCGCAACGCGATGAGCCGTATCGATCCGGGGCAGTCGGGCCCGGCGAACCGCTTTGCCGACGCACTGCGTCGCGGTGAGTTTGCCAGCGCCCAGCGTGAGTTGGATGAGCTTTCGCGCGCGGTGCGTGAAGGCTCGCTTTCCGAAAGTGAGCAGCAGGCGTTGCAGCAGCAGCTACGGAACATGTCGGACCAGCTTGAGCAGTCCGCCGAGCAGCATCGCCAGCGGCAGGAACAGACGCAGGAGCAGATGCGTGAGCAGTTGCGCGAGCAAGGCCTGAGCGATGAGCAGATTGACGATTTGCAACAGCAGAACTTCGACCAGCAGGCCGTCGAGGATGCGCTGCGTGAAGAATACGAACAGCAGGACATGGACCGCGAGCAGGCGCAGCAGCAGGCCCGCGAGCAAGCCGAACGGACGCAGCAGCAACAGCAACAATCACAGCAGGACAGCCAGGCCGGTGAGATGTGCGACGGTCTTGGCGGTTCGATGAGCCAGATGGCCGACGCGCTCGACCCGCAGGGGCAGCAGCAGGGTCAACAGGGACAAGACGGCCAACAGCAACAAGCCCAGCAGGGAGAGGACGGCCAGCCGCAGCAAGGTCAGCAGCAGGCTCAAAACGGCCAGCAGGCGCAAGACGGCGGGCAGGGGCAAAGCGGTCAGCAAGGCCAGGGCTTCGACCAAGGCTCGTGGCAAGGCCAACAGCAACTGGACCAGATTTCGCAGATGCAGCAGGCGCTGAAGGACATGGGCGTCAGCGAGCAGCAATTGCAGGATGCGATGCAACAACTTTCGCAACAGCAGCAACAGGAAGGCGACGACGGCGGGGGCGGTCAGCAACAAGATCAATCGCAACAACAGCAGGCAGGCGTCGGCGAAGGCGCGGGCTCGGGGTCGGCCGGCCCGCCGTTGGGAGAAGAAAGGCGGATCGGCGAGTACCAAACGCAAGCACGCGACCGCTCACGCGACGGCCAGGGGCGGATCATCGCGTCGTGGCATGAGGAAGGTGAGATGACTGCCGACGCGCCGACAATCGAATACGACCAGGCGGTGAGCGAAGCGCGCAGTGATGCCGAGCGAGCGGTCAGCGAAGACCGCGTGCCGCGCCGCTACCACGGCGCGATCCGCGAATACTTCAAGCAACTGCCCGAGTCGGCGGATGAAACGCGACGAGCGCCGGCCACACCTTGATGAGAATCAGTTACAGGCCGACACGAACTGATTCGCATCGAACGATGAACCATCAACCTTGCTGAATTTTCGGTTTGATCAACCTGAACTGCTCTGGCTGCTGCTGTTGGCAGTGCCGATCGTGTGGCTGGGCAGGCGGAGCCTGGCATCGCTGGACCCGACGCGCCGCTGGACGGCGGTGGGGCTGCGGCTGGCGGTGCTGGCTGTGCTGGTGTTCATGCTGGCAGGGCTTCAACTCGAACGCCGACACAGCGACCTGACCGTGATGGCGGTGGTCGATCAGAGCGAGTCGGTTCGGCGGTTCGCTCAGCCGCCCACGCCGGCGCAGCGGCCCGGCCCCACCGCCGAGCAACATCACACGATCGAACAGTGGCAGCAACAATGGCTTTACCAGGCAACGCGCGGCCGACGACAGGACGACCGCTTCGGCATGATCACCTACGACGGTCGCCCCACCGTGCGGTCGCTGCCGAGCCCGGTCGTCAACATCACACCGGGCACGATCGATCAGCCCGTCGAGGGCACGGACGCCGCGGCCGGCCTGCGGACGGCGCTGGCGCTGTTCCCGGGCGATACCGGCCAGCGCATGCTCTGGGTGAGCGATGGCAATGATGGCACGATCGATGCCACCGGGCGCGTCGACGGCTCGGCAGTGCTCGACGCGGCACGCGAAGCCGCGGCGGCGGGCATTGCCATCGACGTCGTGCCACTGAGCTACCGCCTCGATCGCGAAGTGATGGTCGAAGGCATCTACGCCCCCACCGAGGTGCGCGAAGGGCAGACGGTGGCTTTGCGCGTCGTATTGCGTTCCACGCATCGCGCTCGCGGCACGCTGCACCTGCTCCACGATGACGAGCCGGTCAATCTCAACCCCGAAGGCAATCGTATGGGAGTGCCCATCACACCCGACGACTGGACCGCCGAGGGCGATGACGGTGATGCTGTCGACGATACGGGCACGTCGAATGGCGCATCGCAGCCCGGCCGATACGTCGCCGTGACAAACGTGGAAATTCCGCTGCACTACGCAGGCGTGAGCCGATTCGAAGCGGTGTTCGACCCGGCATCGGGGCATGATCAGATCACGGCCAACAATCGCGCCGAGGCGTTCACCCTCGTCGCGGGCGAAGGGCGTGTGCTGTTCGTGGACAACGTCGGCGGCGACAGCGGCACGGTGCTGCCGCGAGCGTTGCAAAGCCGGGGTATTTTGCTCGACATCGTCACACCGCGCAGCCTGCCGACAAGGTTGACGCAGCTTCAGCGGTATGACGGCATCGTGTTGCAGAACGTGCCCGCTGACCTGTTCACCACACCGCAGCATCGCATGCTCGCCGAGTACGTGCACGACCTCGGCGGCGGGCTGGTCATGGTCGGCGGGCCGGAGAGTTTCGGCGCAGGCGGCTGGGCGAACACGCACGTCGACCGCGTGCTGCCGGTCGAGTCGCAGATCCCCAGCCAGCGTGTCATGCCCTCCGGGGCGCTGGTGCTGGTGATCGACCGTTCCGGGTCGATGAGCGCCAATGTCGCCGGCACGCGCTACAACCGTCAGGAGATCGCCAACGAAGCGGCGGTGCTCGCGCTGCAGGCGCTGTTCCCGCAAGACCTCATCGGCGTGGTTGTGTTTGATCGCCAGGCCGACTGGGTGGTCGACGTCCAACCCGCCAGCGATCAGCAGCGCATCGCCAGCCGTATCCGCTCCATCCAGCCGCGCGGCGGCACGCACATCTACCCCGGCCTCGTCGAAGCGACCAACGCCCTTCGGCAGCTCAGCCCCCAGGACGCCGCTGTCCGCCACATCGTCCTGCTGACCGACGGCATGGACAACCCCGGCCTGCAAAGCGACTACCCCGGCGTCGTCCGAGACATGCTCGACAACGACATCAGCCTCACCACCGTCGGCATCGGTGAAGCCAGCGAAATCGACGGCGCCCTGCTCGAAGACCTCGCCAACCGCGGCGGCGGTGAGTTTTACCACGTCACCAACCCGGCCGACCTGCCGCAGATCTTCATCAAAGAAGCCCGCACCATCCGCCAGAACCTCGTCAAGGAACAAACCTTCACGCCGCAGTTGCAGAACACCGGCTCGCCCATCATGGCCAACGTCACCGGCGTACCGGAACTGCATGGCCTCGTGCTCACCGGTGAAAAAGACGACCCGCGCGTTGTCACCCCCATCCTCGGCCCCGACGGCGAGCCGGTCTTTGCCCACTGGCAGGTCGGCCTCGGCCGGGCGGCTGCGTTTACCTCCGACGCCACCAACCGCTGGGCGACCCCCTGGCTGCAATGGGACGGCTACGCCGACTTCTGGGCACGCACCATGCGCTACATCGCCCGCCCCTCCGTCACCCAGGAGGCCGACCTCGTCACCAGCATCCGCGGCCAGTCGCTGAACGTCCGCCTCGACCTCGGTAGCGACATCCTCACATTGAACAACGGTGATGCTGACGGTGAACAACCCCGTGTCTTTGGAACCATCCTCCGCCCCGATGGCACGACCGAAACCATCGACCTCCAGCAAACGGGGCCGGGCATTTTTGAAGCCACCGCCGCAGCCGACGTGACCGGCAGCTATATCGTCTCACTTACCGCGCCCGGGCCCGACGGCGAACGCAGAAGCGTCTACGGCGGGGCGAATCGACCGCCCGGCGGCGAGTTGCGGCGCTTCGAGTCCAATACCGCCCTGCTGCAACAAGTCGCCGAACTCACCGGCGGCCGTGTGTTCGATCCCGCCGACGCCGAGGCCGCCAATCTCTTCGAGCGGACGTTCGAATTCGAGTCGCGTTCCATCCGTCCGCTATGGCGTGTGCTGCTGGTCTGGTTGATCGTGCTGTTTCTGCTGGACGTCGCCTGCCGACGCATCGCCTGGGACCTGCCCGCCATCTGGGGCTGGACCCGCACGCGCGCCGACGCCATGCTGGGCCTGTTTCAGGCGCGTGACGATCAACAGACCGAAGCCACCCTCGCAACCCTCAAGCACCGCCGCGCCGCCGCCACGCAAGGCCGTGCCGCTTCCAGCGAAGGCGACGCTGCTTCAGCAGCGCCGCCCGCCCCCGCACGCAAACGTAAATTCGAGGCCGACCCGAATGCAAAACCTGCCGCCGATTTGCACGAATCCGTCGGCGGCGCAACCGACCAGCCCACCCCCGGCGCCAGCCAGATGGCCCGCGAGCAGGCCGACCGCGAACAGGCCGACGCGGACGCCCACGACACCACCAACCGCCTGCTCGCCGCGAAACGTCGGGCTCGACAGAACGCCGACCGTAACCGTTGACTGACTTACATTCTCAGACAGGATCACCCATGTCCGAACTTAACGAACAACAGATCCTCGAACAGGCCGAGCACTTCCGCCGCGACTACAAGGCCGTCCGCGATCAGATCGGCAAGATGATCGTCGGCCACGACGAAATCGTCGACGGCGTGCTCACCTGCCTCTTCGTCGGCGGCCACGCCCTACTCGAAGGCGTGCCCGGCCTCGGCAAAACGCTGCTCATCCGCTCGCTCAGCGAAGCGCTGTCGCTGCGGTTCAACCGTGTGCAGTTCACGCCCGACCTGATGCCCGCCGACATCACGGGCACGACGATTGTCGTCGAGGCGCGTAATGATGACGGCACGGTCAGCCGACAGTTCCAGTTCCAGAAGGGCCCGATCTTCGCCCAGATCGTGCTCGCCGACGAAATCAACCGCGCAACGCCCAAGACGCAGTCCGCCATGCTCGAAGCGATGCAGGAAAAGTCCGTCACCGTGGCGGGCACGACGTACAAGATGGACCCGCCCTTCTTCGTCATGGCCACGCAGAACCCGCTGGAGCAGGAAGGCACGTATCCGCTGCCTGAAGCGCAGCTCGACCGCTTCTTCTTCAAGCTCGATGTAGGCTACTCATCGCGCGAAGAGTTGCATGAGATCATGAACCGCACCACGCGAGCCGACCACCCCAACATCGAGCCCGTGCTGGATGCTGCCAAGATCCTCGGCTACCAGAAGGTGATCCGCCAGGTCATCATCGCGCCACACGTGCAGGACTATGCGATCCGAGCCGTGCTCGCGACCCACCCGGAGAACGCTGAGTTCGCCGGGGCGTTGACAAAACAGTTCGTCCGCGTCGGCGGCTCCCCCCGCGCGGCCCAGTCGCTGGTGCTCGGCGGCAAGGTGCGTGCGCTACTCGATAACCGGGCACATGTGAGCATCGACGACGTGCGAGCCGTGCTGCTGCCCGCGCTGCGTCACCGTTTGCTGTTGAACTTTGAAGGGCAAGCCGAGGGCGTCACGCCGGACATGGTGCTGAACGACATCGTCGACCACCTGCCCGCCGAGGCCACGGCGAAGGTGTGAGAGGAGCCCCGAGCGCATGAACGATCACCAACCGATGGGTGAAGTGGAAAAGCGCCGCACAGAAGTTCGGCCCTTCTTTCGGCTGCTATGCCTGCCGATCGTGCTGATCGCTCCCTTCAGTTTGGCTGTGTTGGTCTACATGGAAGGGTCAATGTTTTTGATTGGTGCGTCAACATTGGTGCTGTTTTTTGCGGGCTTCGGGTGGATCATGCTTTACGGCACACGGCCGCGCTGGTGGACTTGAACGGGAAAGGCCCACGAGTTTTCGATGAACCGCGAAGGCGCGAAGAAACGAAGGGAGCGAAGGGGATGGGATTAGAGAAGTATCAGGAGTTGGACCCGGAGCTTGAAGCGCTTGCGCAAGCGGTCATCGGGGCGGCAATTGAGGTGCATCGGCAGTTGGGGCCGGGCTTTCTGGAAAGCGTGTACGAGAAGGCGTTATCCATCGAATTGAGTTCACGCAATATCCCCCATGCTTGCCAACATCCAACACAGGTTTGTTATCGAGGTGCGGTTGTTGGTGAAGGGCGCATTGACATCCTCGTTGCAGAGCGTCTGATCCTCGAACTGAAATGCATCGATCGGTTCGAGCCGATCCATGAAGCAACTGTCATCAGCTACCTGAAGGCGACAAACCTGAACCTCGGCCTCCTGATTAATTTCCGGAAGCCTCGGCTCGTGGATGGCCTGAAACGCGTGGTCTACACTCCCCAATCCCCTTCGCGAACTTCGCGTCCTTCGCCCCTTCGCGGTGAATCGAATGAGTGAAACGCACACCCGCCGTGACGACACCCTGCTCACCCCCGAGTTCATGCATCAGCTTGATCGGCTGGATGTCATGTCGCGCAAGATCCTCACCGGCAAACTTCAGGGCGAGCGGCGGTCGAAGAAGAAAGGCCAATCCGTCGAGTTTGCCGACTATCGCAACTACGTCGTCGGCGACGACCTGCGATTCATCGACTGGAACCTCTACGCCCGGCTCGACAAACTGTTCCTCCGCCTGTTCATGGAAGAGGAAGACCTCGCCGTCAGCGTCGCGATCGACATCACCGGCAGCATGGACTACGGCGAACCCAACAAGCTCATGTACGCCAAGCGTCTCGCCGCGGCGCTCGGCTATATCGGACTGGTGAACTACAACCGCGTGTCGCTATTCAGTTTCACCGATACCGTGGTGGACCAGCTGCCCGGCCTGCGCGGACGTCGGCCCGTCCCGCGCATGCTCGACTTCCTTCAGCAGCAGCAGATCGCAAAACCACAAACGACGCCCGGCAGCGCGGGCAATCTCGAAACCGTCTGCAAACGACTGGCGCTCCTGCAGCGGCAGCCGGGCATCGTCATCCTCGTCAGCGACTTTTTCGACAAGGGCGAACTCGGCGACGCGCTTCGCTACCTGGCCAGCGATCGGTATGACACGTATGCGCTGCAACTGCTCAGCCCACAGGAGCTGGACCCGGTCAAGGGCCAGGTCGTCGGCGACCTTCGACTCAAAGACGTCGAAGACGGCGACATCGCGGAGGTCTCCATCACGCCCGCCCTGGTCAAGCGATACAAGGCCAACCTGCAAGCCTACTGCCAGCACGTCCGCGACCAGTGCCTTCGCCGAGGCATCGCGTACCTCATGAGCGACACGAGCGTCCCATTCGAGACCGTCGTGCTCAAATACCTCCGGCAGCGCGGGCTGGTGGGGTAATTTTGGATTCTGGTTTCTGGTTGGAGAGGCGGTCCTTTCTGAAAACCAGAGACCAGAAACCAGAAACGAGAAACCCAACTGCATCACTTGGCGGGGGGCGGTATAATCCGGCTCTTTGCCCCATGGAGTCGGCCCCTTGTCGAAACGGATCTGGTTAAACGGAAAGCTCGTCCCGCCTGAGCAGGCGACGGTGAACGTGTACGATCACGGCCTGCTGTACGGCGACGGCGTATTTGAGGGCATTCGGGCCTACAACGGCCGGGTGTTCAAGCTGCGCACCCACCTTCGTCGGCTGTACGAGTCGGCTGTGGCGATTCGGCTGGAGATCCCGTACACGATCGACGAGCTGGCCGAGGCGGTGCGCGAGACGATCGCCGCGAACGATCGGCAGGACGGCTACATCCGCCTCTGCGTCACGCGCGGCGTGGGCACGCTGGGGCTGAACCCGTTCACCTGCGAAGCGCCCAACGTTTTCATCATCGTCGACAGCATCAAGCTCTACCCGGCCGAGCTGTATGAGCAGGGCATGGAGATTGTGACCGCCTCGACGGTGCGCAATCATCCGATGGCCCTTTCGCCGCGGATCAAGAGCATGAATTACCTCAACAACATCCTCGCCAAGATCGAGGCGCTGGATGCCGGGGTGATGGAAGCGGTGATGCTCAACCACCTCGGCTACGTGGCCGAGTGCACGGGTGACAACATCTTCATCGTGCGCAAGCGTGACGGCCAGCCGGTGGTGTACAGTCCGCCGCTGCATGCCGGCGTGCTGGAGGGCATCACGATGCGGGCCGTGGAGGGCTTGGCGCGTGACGCGGGCCTGTGCTTGGAGCGGGTGGATTTGACGCGGTACGACCTGTACACCGCTGACGAAATGTTCCTCACCGGCACGGCGGCGGAGGTGATCCCGGTGACCAAGGTCGACGGCCGAGTCATCGGCGACGGCAAGCCGGGCAAGGTCACGCTCAGCCTGTTCGACGCCTTCCACAAGCTGGTGCAGAACAACGCGCCGGAAGACTGAAATCAGTTTCTAGTTTCGAGTTTGGCTTTGTGAAACTCAACTCGTAACTCGAAACCAGAAACTCGAAACTAGAAACGCCCCCATGAACCCTATCCACGACCTTGCTTACCTGACGCCTGACCTGCCCGGCGTGGGTGGGCGGATCAAACTGCGCCCCGATGATTTTCTCGTTGAAGAGCAACCGCTCTATGAGCCGACCGGCGAAGGCGAGCACCTCTACCTGTTCATCGAGAAGCGACAGATCGCCACGACCGATGTCGTTCGGCAACTGGTCAAAGCGTTTCGCGTAAGTCGCCGGGACGTCGGCTTCGCCGGGATGAAAGACAAGCATGCGATCAGTCGGCAGCACTTTTCCGTCCGCATGACCGACGCGGAGGCATCGCAGGATGAAGCACTCGAAAGCCTGTCGCGCGATGACCGGGTGACGCTGCTGTGGGCGGACCGGCATGGCAATAAGCTGCGGCGGGGGCATCTGGCGGGCAATCGGTTTGTGATTCGCATCCGCGAGATCGAGCCCACACGGGACACGTTGATCGCCAAGCGCGTGCTCGACCGCCTCGCGGCAGCGGGCGTGCCGAACTACCTCGGCGAGCAGCGGTTCGGCTATCGACAGAACAACCACGAAGTGGGTCGCCTGCTGCTGCTGGGCGAGCACCAGGCCGTGCTCGATGCGATGCTCGGCAAGCCGGAGGCGTACGAAAGCGAAGCGGTTCAACTCGGCCGAGCTGCGTACGACCGGGGCGATTATGCCGAAGCGCTGGCGCATTGGCCGAAGCATCTGCGGTTTGATCGGCAGGCGTTGGACGCGCTGCGGCAGGGTCGCAGCGCGGAGAAGGCGGTTGCGGCGATCGATCGCAACCAGCGCGCGTTTTTGATCACGGCGTTGCAGAGCGCGGCGTTCAACCGTGTGCTGCACGAACGGCTCTCGGGGGGCACGTTCGACCGCCTGCTGCCGGGCGACCTGGCGTGGAAGCATGACAGCCGGGCGGTGTTCAGCGTCGATGAAGCGACAGCCGAGTTGGAGAACGGGCCGACGGGTCGCGTGCCGCAGATGGCGGTGTCGCCTTCGGGGCCGATGTGGGGGCCTGACATGACCCAGGCCGAGGGCGAGCCGGGGCGGATGGAGCGTGAGGCGCTCGCGTTGTTCGGCCTGAGCGAAGCCGACCTGCAAGGGCATCGCCTCGCGGCGGTGGAGGGGGCCCGCCGACCGCTGCGCATTCCGCTGCGCGACCCGGACCTGTCCGGCGGCGTGGACGAGCATGGCTCGTATATTCGACTGGCGTTCGAACTGCCACGCGGCGCGTTCGCGACCGTGGTGCTGCGCGAGATCATGAAACAGAACGTGGCCGATGATGATGACGATGACACGGCGTGACTGACCTCACGACACTATGTCGTGGGCATCGCTCTGCCTGATCCCAACGCATTTGCCCTTTCGCTGCCCAGTGGGTGCGCAGCAGGACGCCGCCCCACCCCTCAAAACACACTTTAAACACTGTTAAAGCCGACCGACTGCGTTGTGGCACGGCGGTTGCGTTATGCCTGTCCGCGTGATGCGGCAAGGCCTGCCAATCGGCGGTTACACAGCATGGAGGGCTCAAGTATGAACATTGACATGGAAGACATTCTCACATTCGCACGCGGCGTGGCACGCGATCATCAGCGGGTGCTGGCCGAGCGAGATGTCGATTTCATCCGCTTCCTGGTGGAGGTCGCGCGACGCCATCGCTTCAGCGCCGCGCTGCTGCGGACGCGCGTGCAATGGTATGTGACCTACAACGCTTCCAAGGTCGGGCTGGTGTCCGCGCCGATTCCGTCGGCGATAGCTGCACCGACGGCAACGTCCTCGGCGGCGTGAGCGGACGCCATTACTCAAACAGGCTCGTATGAACGGAGAGCGCACGATCTTCGCCATGCGTGCCTTCGATCACGACAGGCTGATTGATCTCCAGCGGTCGGCCCATCTGCACCGTCATCGGCGCGGCGTCGTCGGTGGTCACGCTAACCGTCATCGGCGTATCTTCATCGGTCGTGACGCTGACGGCCAGCGGCGATTCGAACGCCTCGCGGAGCGTCTGGCCGGCCGTCTCGATGGAGTTGGCGTGCCCCTCGACCGCGGCGAGCACATCGTCAGTGACGAGCGCTTCGATGCGTTCAATGGCCGCTTCGGTCGTTGCCCGAGCGCTATCGCCAGCGGTGACGCCCGCGCGTTCCATGGCCTGGGCGTGCTGCCTGGCGGTCGCGTCGGCGCGGTTCATCGCCATGTTCACGCTGAAGAAAATGCCGATCACGAGCACGAGGCTTGCGACCACCATTGCTCCGCCGAAGATCCATGCCGCGGTTGTGAGGTTGCCTTGCATAGGGGTTGTCGCCGTGGGTGTCAGGGTTTGAGTATGACCTTGATGCATTCGGTTTTGTTTTCGTTGAACAGATCGTAGGCCTTGGGCGCTTCGCCGAGTTTGAAACGGTGGGTGATGACGAAGGTCGGGTCGATGTCGCCGTTGCGAATGCGATCGAGCAGTGGCTGGAGGTAGCGGTGCATGTGGGTTTGGCCCATGCGGAAGGTGAGGCCCTTGCCGAAGGCCGCGCCGAGGGGGAACTTGTCGAGCAGGCCGCCGTAGACGCCGGGGATGGAGACCGTGCCGCCCTTTCGGCAGCAGTGGATGGCCTGGCGTAGGGCGTGCGGGCGGTCGGTGGCGGCGTAGGCGGCGGCCTTGAGGCGGTCGTACAGCGCGTCGGGCGTGATGCCATGCGACTCGAGGCCGACGGCGTCGATCACCGCGTCGGCGCCGCGGCCGGCGGTCATGTCCATAATGCGGTCGAAGACATATTCGTCGCTGAAGTCGATCGTCTCCGCGCCGGCCTGCTCGGCCATGGACAGGCGAGAGACGTAATGATCAATCGCGATCACGCGCGCCGCCCCGAGCATGAACGCGCTGCGGATGGCAAACTGCCCCACCGGCCCCGCGCCCCAGATGGCGACGACGTCGCCTTTATGAATATTGCACTGTTCCGCCGCCTGATAGCCGGTGGGGAAGATGTCGGAGAGAAACAGCACCTGCTCATCGCTGAGGTCATCGGGCACTTTGATGGGGCCGGTGTCGGCAAAGGGGACGCGGACGTACTCGGCCTGGCCGCCGGCGTAGCCCCCGAACAAGTGCGAGTAGCCGAACAGCGCCGAGGGCGCGAAGCCGTACATCGCCTCGGCCTTTTCGGGCGAGGGGTTGGAATTATCACACAACGACCAGAGGGTTTGTTCGCAGAACCAGCACTTGCCGCATGAGATGGTAAAGGGCACGACGACGCGGTCGCCCACGGCCAGGTTGTGAACGTCGTGGCCGAGCTCAACGATTTCGCCCATGAACTCGTGGCCGAGGATGTCGCCCTTGCCCATGGTGGGGATGTAGCCGTTGTAGAGATGCAGATCGCTGCCGCAGATGGCGGTGCTGGTCACGCGGACGATGGCGTCGCGGGAGTTGATGATCTTCGGGTCGTCCACGCGTTCGACCTTGACGTTCTGCTTGCCGCACCAGGTGACTGCTTTCATGACGGATGCTCCTGATCGAGCCGGCGAAGGCGGGGCGGGGAACGGGTTTCTCGTTTAGGGTTTCTTGTTTCCGGTCTGGGGTTGGGCCCTCAGCATCGGCCGCGCGGTTGGCCGTGGTTGGTCGCGATTTCGCCGGCTTCCATCAGTTGCTTGAATCGGCGAAGGTCTTCGTGAAGCTGCTGGGAGGGCGCTTCGCCGAGGGCGTACGCGAAGGCAGCGCCGACGACGCCGGCCGGGGGGTGGTAGCTGAAGCTGACTT
Organism: Phycisphaerales bacterium AB-hyl4; assembly: GCA_041821185.1. Classification (NCBI taxonomy): domain Bacteria; kingdom Pseudomonadati; phylum Planctomycetota; class Phycisphaerae; order Phycisphaerales; family Phycisphaeraceae; genus Natronomicrosphaera; species Natronomicrosphaera hydrolytica. The sequence goes on from JBGUBD010000003.1 coordinate 493,799, forward strand.
CAACGATCGAGCCGTGGTCGTTTGCTTCAGACGACTGAAATCGCACGTAGCCGTGGTTGGGCACGTCGGCATTCGGGTCGGCGCGCCAGGCGATCAGTTCGTTGGGGCGGTCGTCGGTGATCTGCGCGTCCCACTCGACCGTGCCGCGCGGGCCGGTGACGACCCAGTGCGATCGTCCGTCATCAAGTGTGTCGATACGTTGGACGTGGCGCATGATGCGCGGCAGGTTGCCCAGGTCGCGCCAGTAGGCGTACAACTCGTCGACAGGTCGGTTGATTCGCGTGCGTCGCGAGACCTCAATGGATCGGCCGAGTGGATGGCTGGTAAGCGACGCGTCCTTATGGGTGACGCCCACGGCTTCGTAGCCGGCGCAATGGCCCGTCGCGCCGCGATAAGCCAGCCCGACGCCGGTCGCGGCGAGGCTCGTGCCGCCGAGGAAGGACCCACGGCGGACGAGCATCAACAGGCCCAGCAGCGTTAATGTCGTGCCGACGACCCCCGACCCGACGCGTTCGAGTGTGCCGACGTTGATACGGTCGGCGGACTGATCGCGGCGAGCTGCGGCGTCGCGCTTCGCTTGCTGTGCAGTGGGATGGATTTGCCCGGGTAGCCGTGACGCTGTGTCGGTTTCAGGTGGGGACATGTCGATACTCCTGCCGCCTCGCGTTGCGATTTGAGCCCATATCACACACGCCAGCCACGCAAGTGTAGCGCCGGGTTCGGTTGGCCGACGAACGGCCCGAGGGTAACCCGGTTAAAAAGGGCAAACTCAGCATCGCCCCGACGATATTCCGGGCGCATCGCTGGGATATGGCAGGTCGGTGAGATGTAGCGGCGGCGGTGAGATGTGGCGGCGGAAGCGACGTGCTTAGACGTCCTCAGCTGGCCGTCGACTCGACGGAAGCGTCGGAGTCCGTGTCGAGCATGCCGACATGCCCCTCCTCGTCGATGTCCGCCAGGCCAAGCTCATTCAACGCCAGCAGCGCCGCCTTCTGCTCGGCCTCTTTCTTGGAGTTGGCCCAGGCGGAGCTGAAGCGGCGGCCGGCGAGCTCGACGCAGACTTCAAAGCACTTCGCGTGGTCCGGGCCCTTCTCATCCAGCAGCGCGTAGCTGGGGTTGGCGGGCAGGTGCTTCTGCGCGTGCTGCTGGAGGACGCTTTTGAAATTATGCTGGTGGGCGCTGTTGGCGGCTTCGTCGATATATTCTTGCATCGTTTCGATGATGAACCGGCTCGCCGGCTCGAGGCCGCCGTCGAGATAGATCGCGCCGATGATCGATTCGAGCACGGCGGCGGCGATGGAACTGGGCAGGTTGCCCCGGCCGGCCATGCCCTTGCCGAGGTTGAGCATCTCGGCGAGCTTGAGCTTCAGGCTCACCTTCGCGCAGACGCGTCGGCTGACCACCGAGCTTTTGATCTTGGTCAGCTCGCCTTCGAGCAGTTCGGGGAAATTTTTGAAAAGATACTCACAGACGACAAACCCGAGGATCGCATCGCCGAGAAACTCCAGCCTTTCGTTGGACTGGAGCCGATCGCCGGCGATCGACGCATGGGTCAGCGCCTCGGTCAGCAGGGATTCGTCTTTGAAACGGTACCCAAGGCAGTCTTCAATCTGGTCGATCATGAAACAGCTACTGCAGCCCGCGCCCGGTGGCTTGCAAAATGCGAGCCGGTTGCTGCCGTTGAGGCGCAACCTGCTCGCGGTCATAACCGGTGCCCTGGCGGCGTTCTGGGGGCGGGCCAGCACGTCGCTGGGGCAGCGGCAAACGTCGAACCGAGTATCAGCGGCAGGCGTAAGGTTGTCAATGCCCTACTTGCCGATTACGCTGCTCCGGAGCATGAGATTGATTCTACGCCCGCCCGCCGTCGGTTTACCACTCCTCGCACTGCTGTGCTTCGCTTTGGCCGGGCTGGCCATGCCACGCCCCGCCCTCGCCAGCCCACCGGACGAGCCGACGCCTATCATGGGCCTCGACGAAGTCCGCGTCGGCATGAAAGGCTACGGCCTGACCGTCTTCAGCGGTACGCGCATCGAGCCGTTCCCCATCGAAGTCGTCAGCGTCATCAACCACAGCGGGCCGCAGCGCAGCATCATCTGGATCCGCGCGCTCGATGAACGCATCGAAAAATCCGGGCCCGTCCAGGGCATGTCCGGCTCGCCGATCTTCCTCTGGGACGATGGCGAGGAACAGGCCCCCGGCCAGGGCGGCCGACTCATCGGCGCGTTCGCCTTCGGCTATTCCGAGGTCAAAGAGCCGCTCGTCGGCGTCCAGCCCATCGAGTACATGCGGCAGACCGGCGACCGCGTCGACCGCGAAACCCCCTCCGCCCGCGCCGCCGGCTCGACCGCCGGCCTCGCCCGCGACGCCATGCAGATGCTCCAGCGGCTCGAACGCATCGCCGACGCCCGCAACGTCGCCGACATCGACCGCATGCAGCTCACCGCCGCCAAGGCCCTGCTCGAACCGCTGCTGACCAGCCAACGCGACGGCGAGCAGGCCCGCGACCGCCTGCCCGACCTGCCGCGCGACCACGCCGGCCGGGGCGATGTCATGCCCATGCTGCTGCCGATGGCGGTCGAATCGCCCGATGTGGCGTCGATGCTTCGGCCGCTGCTCGAACCGATGGGCATCACCACCGTGGGCGGCGGCGGCATGATCGCAGGCCCCCCGCCGCTGGGCATGGATGTCGAAGGCGTCAAGCTCGAACCCGGCAGCGTGCTCAGCGTGCCCCTGGTGTTCGGCGACCTCGATCTCTCCGCCTCGGGCACCGTCACCGACGTGCTGCCCGACGGCACGGTGCTCGCCTTCGGCCACCGGATGTTCGGCGAAGGGCCGATCAACCTGCCCATGGCCAGCGGGTTCGTCCACTTCATCGTGCCCCGCCTGAGCCTGAGCTTCAAGGTCAGCGGCAGCCTCGATGTCGCCGGCACGCTGTTGCAGGACGAAATCGCCGGCATCGCCGGCACGCCCGACCAGCAGTTCTCCGTCGCGCCGCTGACCATCAACGTCGCCATGCCCGGCCACGGCGAGCAGACCTACAACTACAACGTCGTCGACCACCCCCGCCTCACACCCACGCTCACCGCGCTGGCGACCCTCCGCAGCATCACCGCCGCGCAGGACCTGCCCGTCGAGCACACCATCTACCTCGACGGCGAGCTTCGCTTCACCGGCGGCCATGTCATCCACCTCGATAGCATGATGGCCGGCCAAGGCGCGTTCGGCGCGCTGTTCGAGTTGCTGCCGCCGCTGGCGACTGCAATGCAGAACCCCCACGAAGCGCTCAAGCTCGAATCGGTCGTAGTCAACACCCGCGTCGTCCCCGAGCTGCGCATGGGCACGATCGTCAACGCGCGACTGGACCAGGCCGAGGTCGCCCCCGGCAAGCAGATCGGCGTGACGGTGTGGGTGCGGCCGTACGGCCAGTCCGTGCAGCAGTTCCGCACCCAGGTCCGCGTACCGCCGGCACTGCCCGAAGGCGACTACCAACTCATCGTCTCCGGCGCGGACACGTATCTCGGACAGATGGTCGCCACCCGGCCGCACCTGTTCATGACCTCCTCCGTGGACGACCTGATGGAAATGATGCAGCGCATCCTGTCCGTTCGGCGGGACCGCATCCACGCAACACTGCTGCTGCCGGAACAGGGCATCGCCGTCGGCCGACATGAGCTGCCGCAACTGCCCTCCAGTCGGCGGGCGATGATCTTCACGCCGACCAGCACGGTCGCCATGCCGTTCATGGAAACCGTCGAAGGCCACGTCGAAACGGACATGGCCATTCAGGGCGAGCTCGCCTTTACCGTACACGTTCGCAACAACGGCCACCGCCCGACGGAAGAATGACACGCAACCCGCTTTAGCCGCGAAGCGCAGCGGAGCGCGCTCGTGGCCGAACCCCACCCGACCGCGCTCCGCTGCGCTTCACGGCTAACTTTCAACTTGAAACGGAACGATTCATGCGTTCAATAAAGACGACGACACACCTGCTCACCGCCGCACTGACCCTCGCGGCCGTTACCGCGACCGCCTCGGCTGTCCAGCCCCAGCGATGGACCCACCGCACCGAAGCCGACTTCAACGACGGCGAAGTGCGCGACACCGTCGTCACCAACCTCGGCGACATCATGCTCGCCACCGGCTCGGACATCATCGGCGAGATGCCCGAACAGGCGAGCATCACCTACGACCTCCAGCGCGTCGGAGACACGATCTACGTCGCCGCCGGCCCCGAAGCGAAGCTCATGCGGTTCAACGCAGACGGCGAGTTCGACGAGGTGATCGCCCTGCCCAATGAACAGGTGTTCACCCTCGACCGCATCGACGGCGAGCTGCTTGTCGCCGTCAGCGGCGCCAGCAGCCGACTGGCGACACTCGACGCAGACGGCGAACTGGTCACGCTCGTCGAGCTGCCCGACGTGCAGTACATCTGGGACACGGTCGTACGCGATGACGCGATCTACCTCGCCACCGGCACAGAGGGGCAAGTGCTCCGCGTCGCACGCGAAGGCGGCGGCACGTTCAGCGAGCCCACCGTGGTGCTCGACGCCAACCAGACCAACGTGCTCACGCTCGCCGCCGACGCCAACGGTCGGCTGTACGCCGGCACGGATACGGATGGCCTGATCTACCGCCTCACCCCGCGCAACGGCGACGAGTGGGAGGCGTTCGTGCTGTACGACGCACCAGAGCCGGAGGTGGCGGCATTGCTCGTGCTCGACGATGGCACGGTCTTCGCCGGTACCGCCGACGCGGAACAGGCCCGTCCAGGCCGACTCGAAGACGCTGCCGCCGACCCGGCCGGCCGACCGGACGTGCCCGCCGGCCCCGAGCCCGCGCCGCCCGCGGAAGACGACATGCCCGAGCCGGAGGACATCCCCGCCGTTCCGCCGGAGGCCGACCCGATCGAAGACCCCGATGGTGACGGCGTCGAGGCCCCCGGAGAGCCGGAACCGCAAAACGGCGACGAAGCCATTGACGACGTCGACGGCGTGGTCGACGACCCCGAGCCGGACCCGATGCGTGCGATGATCCGCCGATGGCAGGCGGGCCCGCTGGCCGCATCGCCCTCGACAAGCCGACTCGATACGAACAACGCACCGGATGCCCCGGAAACCCCGGCCGATTCCGACGCCCCGGCTGCCGCCCCCGAGGTGACGCCCGACGCCACCCCAACCGCCGAGCAGCGCGACCGCATGCGTGAGCAGGTGCGTGGCCAGCTTCGCGACGCCCGCGACACCGGCACGCTACAGGCCGGCGTGCGTGCCGCCCCAAGGCAGCAGGCCCGCCGCGCCCCGACCAGCCAGCGTGCTCGCCCTGCCGAAGCGCGTCGGGCCACGCAGGCCGGCAATGCGATCTACCGCATCGACCCGCAAGGCTTCGTCAACGAAGTGTTCCGCGAGTCGGTGATGATTTTCAAAATCGTCGAAGCCGGCGACCGCCTGCTCGTGGCGACTGGCAATGAAGGGCAGCTCTACTCCGTCAACCCGCGGACCGAAGAGACCACCATCATCGCCGACCTCACCCCCGAGCAGATCACCAGCATCCTCGTCACCGACGACGGCGAGCTGCTGCTCGGCACGGCCAACGCCGCGCAACTCGTCCGCCTCGACGACACCATGGCCAACCGCGGCACATACACCAGCAAGGTGCTCGACGCCACGCAGATCAGTCTCTTCGGCACGCTCCGCCTCACCGCGGACATCCCCGAGGGCACGAGCGTGCTCGTCGAAACCCGCAGCGGCAACGTCGGCGACCCCGACCAGGCGCCGTGGGCCCAGTGGACCGAAGCCCAGACCTTCCGCCACAACGCGGACGCCTCGTCGCTTCAGCCGCGCGAGGTGAAGGTGGACGCGCCGCCGGCCCGGTTCCTGCAGTATCGCCTGACGCTGTTGGGTAACCGCGACGCGACGCCAGTCATCAGCCAGATTGAGACGGCGTATGTGATGCCCAACCTGCCGCCGCGTGTGCGTTCAGTGCGGGCCCAGTACCCCGGCGCGGCGCGTGGCCGAGGCGGTTCGGGCGACAACCCGCCGTCGACGCGGATGAACATCGAATGGGACGCCAGCGATCCGAACGAGGACGAGCTGGTCTACAAGGTGGAGTATCAGCCCGCCGGTTCGAGCCGGTACATTCTCATTGCCGACGACGTCCGCGAGACGAGTTATGAGTGGGAAACGCGTCGCGTGCCGGACGGCCGATATGTCATCCGCGTGACCGCCAGCGATCGGCCGAGCAATCCGCCGGACATGGCCAAAACCACCACCCGCCGCAGCGACGCCGTGCTGGTGGACAACACGCCGCCGACCCTCGACGAACTGGACGTGGCCTTGGAAGGCGGCGACGTGAAAGTGTCGGGCCTGGCGGTAGATGCGCTCTCGCCGATCCAGTCGATCGCGTATGCGGTGAACAATACGGACGAGTACACGCCTGTGCTGCCGGACGACCTGATCTTCGATTCGACACGCGAGCGATTCAGCGTTACAATCCCGAATCTGGACTCGGGGCAGCATGTGGTGACGCTGCGCGTGCGGGATGCACGGGGCAACACCCGCCACGAGGCCGTGATGGTCGATGTGGATTGACCCGATTATGAAGGCCCACGGAATGACTCCGTGGGGTGAACGACAGCAGGAGCGAACGCAATGTCCACGCACTACCCCAAACGACGCAGCCTGAGAAAGCGCGTCCGCAAGTTTGGTTTCCGAGCACGCATGAAGACGAAGAACGGCCGCAAACTGCTGAACCGTCGCCGCCGCATCGGCAGCACGCTCGAAGTACGTCGCCGCTTCTAAGCTCGCGTCGTCATCAACACAACACAAAAACGCCCGTGCCCCGCGCGCGGGCGTTTTTCATGCGCGCCGCCGGCACGCAGTGACAAGTTTATACGGCTTCAAGTTAATCCCAGCGCGTCCGGTTCCCTCTCCCTTCCAGGGAGAGGGTCAGGGTGAGGGTCGGACGACCCCGTACCATCCGCGACGCAGCATGCTG